>JADLHH010000084.1 GCA_020848855.1 Anaerolineae bacterium
CGGCTCGACCCGGCGAACGCCTACCGGCTGGAAGGCGAGCCGTCGGTCGTGCCGGGCGTCGTGCGGCTGGGCGCGGCGGCGCTGGTCGGGCTGTTCGTGTTCTGGCGGACGCGGCGCTTCGACGAGCGCGGCTTGGTCGCCTTTGTGACGATCACGCTGCTGATCTTTTTCCTGCAGGCGCAGGGCTGGAGTCCGCAGTGGCTGGCGCAGATCGCGCCGCTGGTGCTGCTGTGCATCCCCACGCGCGACGGCGTGACGGCGGTGGTGCTGCTGTCGCTGGTGACGTTCGCCGAATACCCGTTCCTGTTCATCCGCACCGGCGATACCGGCGGCGAGATCACCGGAAATCTCATGATGCCGTTCGTGACGCTGGTGCTGGCGCGCACGGCGATCCTGATCGGCATTTGCGCGGCGCTGTATCGAAGATTACGGCAAGAATCAATATGAACCGCCAAGACGCCAAGACCGCCAAGACCGCCAAGAAAGATAATAGGGCACAGCCCGCTGCGCCCCTACAGTATGCACCCGTGTTAGGTCTTTATGTCCCGGCGTAGCTTTTTCCTTTTTGCAGCGCTGGCGCTGGTCGGCGCGTTCGTCATCACGCGCGGATTGATTCAAGTGCCGGGCTACACCGACGTGTACTATCATCTCAACGCCGCCAATCACATGGCGTCGGGGCAGGGGTTGACCGATGCCTACGTCTGGACGTATATCGGCGCGCTCGACCGCCTGCCGATGCCGTCGCACCTGTACTGGATGCCGCTCACGTCGGTGATCGCCGGCGTCAGCATGAGCCTGTTCAACGCGCCGGGCGATTACGCCGTTGCGCAGATTCCGTTCACGCTGCTGTTCGCGGCGACGGCGTGCGTTGGCTTCTGGCTGGGCGGACGGATCGGCGGGACGGCACGCCATGCGTGGGTCGCCGGGTTGCTGACGCTGTTCAGCGGCTTCTTCGTCAAATTCTGGGGCGAGATCGACACGTTCGCGCCCTATGCGCTGGTGGGGGCGGCGGGGTTGTTGGTGATGGGGGTAGGGGCAGGTCTCAGAACTGCCCCTACGGACGAAGGGGATAGGGCGCACCGCCGTGCGCTTCTGCGACGCTATTTTGGGGTGTGGTTTGCTGCCGGGGCGCTGGCGGGGCTGGGACATCTGACGCGCGCCGACGGCTTGCTGCTGCTGATCGTGGGTGGGATTGTTATCGTATGGGCGGGGGCGCACCGCCGTGCGCCCCTACGGGCGAATCATGAACAGGCAGGTGGTGGGCACGGCAGCGCCGTGCCCCTACGGACGATTATTGTCTCGCTGGCGGCGTTGCTGGCGGGCTACGCGCTGGTGATGCTGCCGTATTTCGCGCGGAATCTGAGCGAAATCGGGACGCCGCTGCCGCTCGGCGGCACTCAGGCGATCTGGTTCCGTGAATACGACGACATCTTCAACTATCCGCCCGATTCCAGCCCGGCGGCGCTGTTCGCGGGCGGGCTGGACGCTTTCATCAACTCGCGCAGCGAAGCGCTGGTCAACAATGTCGGCACGTTCGTCGCCGTCGAGGGGCTGGTCGTCATGACACCCCTGATGCTGATCGGCTGGTGGCAGCGCCGGCGAAATGCGTTTCTGCTGCCGTTCGGGCTGTATGCGCTCGGCTTGCACCTGGCGATGACGTTCGTCTTCCCGTTCCCCGGCTACCGGGGTGGGCTGCTCCATTCGGCGGCGGCGCTGGTGCCGTTCTGGGGGGCGCTCGGCGCTGCCGGGCTGGACGACGTGGTCGAGTGGGCGGCGCGGCGCAGGCGGCGCTGGCACGCGGGGACGGCGAAAGTTGTGTTCTCCGGTGGACTGGTCGCCGTCGCCGTTGGGTTGAGCGTCTACATCGGCGTGAACGGGCGCGTCGCGCCGCGCGACCCGGCAATTTACGCCGAACTGCGCGCTTTGCTTCCCCCGGATGCCCGTATCTTGAGCGACGATCCGCCGGAAGTGTACTACTATACGGGTATGGGCGGGGCGACGCTGCCCAACGAGCCGCCCGAAACGCTGCTCGACGTGGCGCGGCGCTACGACATCGACTATCTGCTGCTGAAGCATTACCGGGGTTCGATTCCCGCGCCGCTTCAGGTGATTCTCGACGCGCCGCCCGATTTTCTCGAACCGCTGCCGTTTGACTCCGCGAGGCTGTATGTCATCCACCGTTCGCCGTGACAGCATCATCGTGATCGCCGCCGTGCTGCTGGCGGCGCTGTATATCGCGGCGGCAGGCGGCGGCTTCCCGCTCGACGATAGCTGGATTCACCAGACCTACGGGCGTAATCTGGCGCAGTACGGCGAATGGGCGTTCCTGCCGGGCGTCGCCAGCGCGGCGTCGACCTCGCCGCTGTACACCGTCGTGCTGGCGGTTGGCTACAAGCTCGGCGTCGATTTTCACCTGTGGACGCACGGACTCGGCACGCTGGCGCTGGCGCTGACCGGAATGCTCGGCGCGCGGCTGGCGGCGCAGGTCGCGCCGGATCGCAAGTATCTGCCGCTGGCGACCGGGCTGGCGCTGGTCGGTGCGTGGCATCTGATCTGGGCGGCGGTCTCCGGCATGGAGACGATGATCTTCAGCCTGTTCACGCTGCTGCTGATCTGGCTGGCATGGCGCGAGATCGAGCCGCGCAGCCAGACGATGCGGGCGATCATCCTGCGCGGCGCGGTGTTCGGGGTGGCGGCGGGGCTGGCGACGCTGACGCGCCCCGAAGGCGTGCTGCTGGTCGGCTTGATCGGGCTGGCGCTGCTGGTCGTGCGCCCGAATAGGTCGTGGCGGGGTGTGATCGTGTGGGGCGGGGCGGCAGTCGCCTGTTTCCTGGCCGTGCTCGCGCCGTATCTAGTTTTCAACTATCAGGTGACCGGCGGGCTGCTGCCGAACACGGCGGCGGCGAAGCGGGCGGAGAGCGCGGCGTACCTCGCCCGCGATTACCTGTGGCGGCTCGGAAACGTGCTGATGCCGCTGGCGGCAGGCGGTCAGCTTCTGCTCGTCCCCGGCATGGTCGCCTATCTGGTGATGCTGCCGCGCGCCCGCCGCTCGCTGCTGCTGGCGCTGCCGCTGGTGTGGGCGGCGGCGCTGATTCTGCTGTACGCCGCCAGCCTGCCGCTGGAAATCCAGCATGGACGCTACGTGATCCCGGCGCTGCCCGGCGCGATTACGGCGGGCGTGATCGGCATGGGGTGGCTGCTGCGCCGGGCGAGCGGCTCGGTGATCGGTCGGGTACTGACGCGCGCGGCGGCGGCTTCGGCGGCGCTGCTGTTTCTCGGCTTCGCCTTCGTCCTCGGTCTGCGGGCATACGTGCAGGACGTGACCATCATCGATCAGGAGATGGTGGCGGCGGCGCAGTGGATTCGGGACAACCTGCCGCCGGAAGACCTGCTGGTCGTCCATGA
>JADLHH010000085.1 GCA_020848855.1 Anaerolineae bacterium
ACCCATGCTCATTATCATAGTATTGCACGTCCGCAGTTTCAGGCACAAATGTTTCGCTGGAATTTCCGAACACCTCTCACTTAGCGAGCCTGTAACAGAATTCTATAGACGTGTCAGGCAGACACGGGCACTTATGTAATCCAGATTAATAGCACCCGGTGAACATAAAGTCTCGCATCCTGTATTACTATAGCTGTATAATCAATCTGGCTCTGGCGGGTTCAAACATTACGACTCCTCCGCCATACTACGCGATAGACTAGAGTCCGGTACGGTGACAGATACGGCATTTTCATGGTGGACCAGCATAAAGCTAAAGCCCTCGTTGTCGATGATAACTTCTTCAACCGCGATCTCTGCCGGTTGGCTTTGGAGAGCGCAGGCTACGAGGTTATCGAGCGCGACAACGGACGCGGCGCGATTGACCTGCTGAAATCACAGACGTTCGACCTGGTCGTGCTGGATCTGGCGATGCCTGAAGTCACCGGCGTGGATGTCCTGCGCGAGTTGGATCAGGCGTCGCTGCGCCGCTCGACATTCATCGTGGTCATGACGGCGAACCCGCACATGGCGACTGAAGAAGTCCAGCAGCAGGTCGATTTCGTGCTGTTCAAGCCGATCGACGTGCAGACGTTCACGCAGTTCGCGCGCCGGCTGGTCAAGCGCGAGCCTGCGCCGGACACGGCAGCCGAGCCGGAAAAAAAGGACGAAACAACGGCACACCCCAAACCTAAAGAGTGATATCCAACAGCTTTTGAACACGCAGGTACTGCCGCTGCGCGCATAATTCCTCAAAGCGATTCAGCCGGTCGACAATCCAGCAGCTCAAACCGCACGCTTCGGCAAATTCTCCGTCTGACCAGGGATCGTCCCCTACGACTACCGCAGTTTGTGGGTCAATCCGCGTTTCCTGAATGATGAGCTGATCCCAGAGGCTGCGGTGCGGCTTGGGCAGGGCGTCCGGGTATGTCCAGGGTGTGACCACGCGATCTACCAGCGGCTCGATGCCGAGCAGGTGCGCCTGATCAGGTGTTCGCGGGTTGTTCGAGACAACTAGGATGCGCTGGTCGTTGTTGCGCAAAGCACGCAGGAATGGCAACGTATCGTCGAACAGCGTCGGCTGATAGCTGGAAAGCACATCCTTGAGCAGCGGCTGTTTCAGTTCGGGGCGCCAGCCCATCGTCGTGAACAAATCGTCCAGCAGCGGCGCCGGGTCGGGATCACGGCTGGCGCGCTCCTGCAGCTCCAGCATGACCTCGCGCAGCCGCGCAGGGTCGGTTTGCAGGTTATATTCACGAATGAACTTCGGAAAGGTGTTTTGGAAAGCCCAGGTGATGCTGCCGCTTGCCAGCGTCTCATCAAAATCAACGAGCCATGTCTTCCGGCTGGTCATGCTGCGAATCCTGTCCAGTTGTCGAGAAGGGAGCGGCTAGGATTTGTCAGTTCGCACTAGCCCAAGTGTTGTATACGGGTCTGCCGCGAGCTTCTGCATCCGCTGATATTCCGCTTCTGCCGACTCTGGCGTGTACGTGCCGGCGTAATCCTTGTTCACCGAAGCGAGCGATCCGCCGAATGCCAGATCGTCGATGATGATCTGCATGGTCTCTTTGGTCATCATCAGCGAGGGATAGGGTGTGTAGTAGAAGCGCAGCGGCACGCCCGAATACAGCGCCATTGGGAGCATGGTGCGCAGCTTTAGCGCCTGCTTCCGGTTGGAGCCGACATAAAAATGCGGCATCGGAATGTAGGTTCCGTACAGCGCCCGCGAATAGTATTCGTACAGTACCTGATCGAGTGCTCCGAGGTCGGTCGTCTCGGCGATTCTGGCGGCGAGTTCTGCCTGAGCATTCTCTCCCAGGACTTCGGGCGTTTTCCAGATCGAATACAACGGAATAGGCGCGATCTCCCAGACCACCTTACGACGGTCCGGCTGGTAATCCCACTTCGCCTGAAAATCGGTCAGCTTTGCCGCCAGATGATGCCCGACGTGTTCTTCCGGCAGATGCAGCAATATGTCGATGCCGGCGAAATACGGGTCAATTCTCTGCTGCACGTAGAAATCGCAGAATGTGTCGTTCGTCAGCCACAGGCAAAGTCGTACCATTGCCTGAGCATATTCCTCGCCTTTGTCCGAAAACCGCTGATAGCCCAGCACCGGGATGATGAGGTTGCTCCCGCCCAGATCGAGGAACATCTGGATGAAATCGAGATAACTTGCCGAAAGCGCGGTTCCGTAATCCGTGAAATCGGCGATCTTTCCCGGATCCTGCCGATCCCGATTGTGCGTCAGGATGAATGTCGTTCGGGTTCCGCCGATGGCGAATATACCGGTCAGTCCTTCGGGGAAACGCTCACGAACGCGCTGGGCAAACTCGGCTTGTTGCATCAGGATTTTGCCTTCGTGGTAACGAGTTCTCGCAGTGTATCGACCAGTTCCATGACGCTGAGAGGCTTGGCGATATATCCGTCGAATCCCGCCTTCATGATGCGTTCCTGGTCACCAGGCATCGCATAGGCGGTTACCGCAATGACCGGGATATTTCGCCAATCGTCACGATTGCGAATCTTCGCCAGTAGCTCGAAACCGGAGACGCCGGGCATCTGAATGTCGGCGAGCAGCAGCGTTGGCGCTTTCGCTTCCATGAGGGCGAGGCATTTTTCGGCGGTCTCGGCGCTGCGCACGGTCGCCTGGTACGATTGCAGCACGAATTCCAGGATGCCCCGGTTATCCGGTTCGTCGTCGACGATGAGTACGTCCCAGTCGGATAGATCATGCATACTGAATATCAATCAGCTTATCTACAAGGGTCGGTTGTCAGCAATGTCTAGCTCAGAACATCTTCCAGATATCCGATGAGATTCTTGTCGAATGGCTTCGCAACATAGCCGTCGAAACCCCGGTTCAGTATTTCCTGAGCGGTATCGTGCGTATAGTAGGCGGTCGTCGCGATAATCCGACACTTGCGATTCTCGAACATCTGATGGATACGATCCAGCGCCTGATAGCCATCCAGACCAGGCAGGAAAATATCCATCAGGACGATATCCGGCATATTCGTTTGCAGGTATTCAATCGCCGTCTCGGCATCGTCCACGACCGTGAACGGCAGATCGTAGTGCTGCATGACCAGTTCGAAGACGCCTTGCGAGTACGGGTCGTCGTCAACCAGTAGCACGCTGACAGGCATAACGGGCTTCTCCATAACGTTGCGGCTCAAGCCTCTTCCGGTACGGGACGTGGGGTGGGGACGTGAGCGCGCGGCAACTTAACGATAAACGTCGATCCTTTGCCCAGGGCGGTTTCGACTTCGATCGTGCCGCCGAGGGCATCGACCAGCCGCTTGCTGATGGCAAGCCCCAAGCCGGTGCCTTTGTACTTGCGCCTTTCCGTGCCATCCAACTGATGGAAAGGCTCGAAAATCGTCTTGACAGCATCCGGCGGCATTCCGATGCCGGTATCGGCGACCTTGATCTGCCACTGACCCGTATCCACCAGTCCGACATCAATCGTGACGCCGCCCTGATCGGTGAACTTGATGGCGTTGCTGAGCAGGTTTGCAAGGATTTGCTGGAGCTTGTGAGCGTCACCCAGCACAATTTCGGGCACGGTATCGGATACGTTCAGGTTGAGGCTGACCTTCTTTTCATCCGCCAGGCTGCGCAGGCTTTCGACGGTCTCGTAGACGACCTTCTGGGGCGACATTGGCGCCAGGAAAACCTGAAGTGAGCCGGACGCGATTTTCGAGAGGTCGAGGATATCGTTGATAAGACCGAGCAGGCGGCGGCTGTTGTACTGGATATGCCCCAGCAGCTTGGTCTGCTGCGGCGTGAATTCTCCGGCGAGTCCGCCAAGCATGGCTTCGTCGTAGCCGATAATCGCGTTCAACGGCGTGCGCAGTTCGTGGCTCATATTCGCCAGAAACTGCGACTTCGCCTTGTCCGATTCCTCGGCGCGGTTACGTTCAATTTCCGCCTGCTGCCGCGCTTCTTCTGCTTGCTTTTGCGCGGTTTCCGCTCGCTGGATCGACAGCGCCATCGCCTGAAGGCGGGCGTCGAACTCGACACGAAGCTGGCGCAGCAGCACCCCTTCGATCAACACCAGTAGGAACACCGAGATGATCTGCGGCAGTGGCGCAAGACCGGGAAGCTCAAAACCGGGTACGTCGAGCAGGAACTGTCCCAGCGCATAAACGAATGTGGACAGGACGCTGATGGGAATGATCAGGCTGCGCGGAAGGACAAGTGATGCAAGCAGCGGCGCGAACATGAGCACCGGCACAGCATCCAGCACGCCGATAATCGAGTTCTCCTGCCTGGCAAGCACCAGGTAAATACCTGAGCCAAGGACGAAGGTGAGTACCATCATCCAGCCTGCGAGCAGAATTCTGCCACGCCAGACCGTCAACGCAGTCAAGGAAAACCCGAACAGCGCGACCAGATGCAGAGACGGGAACGAGATCACCGCCCATTCGGACTGAAATATCGTGATGGATGAGATGAGGCTGAGCAGGACAAGTACTATAACGATGCCTACGGAACTGCGGATCACACGTTCGCGAAAGGCGGTATCGCGATCCGTCGCTCGAGGCTCCATCCAAATTTTAGCTATCGTTCGCCAGTTACGAAGCCTTTCATAAGGCTGATTTGCTCTGCTACTTGCCGATACCATTACCACTCCATGTATTGATAGAGGGCGCTCCAGATCGTAGCTTTCACAATGTTATGCGGGGCAAAGAGGCCCTTGCTAATCCATAATGGAGTATAATCCTGATTCAGGCTGCGGGCGCTTAAGAAGTCCGCTGCTTGCCGTATAATCGCCGGATCAATACTGTCCACCATGCGATCCCACAGCAGGAGCGCATCGAGGCAGTAGGCAGTTTCCTCGGGCGTAGACTGGTCGAGATAGCCCCATCCGCCATCATCACGCTGGGTCTTCAGTATCCATTTCAGACGTGACGTTGCCAGTTCAGGATCAATGCGATGCAGCGCATAGATCGCCAGGTTGCCGACGTAATAGGGTGAGGCGTGCCATTTATCCCACCTGTACGAGCCATTCTCGTCAAACTGCCGCAGCGCTTTCAGGGCTTTCTGACGCCAAGCCGGCTGCTTGGGATGATCTGGGCAGGACTGAAGGGCAATAAGCAGGCGCAGATGGGTCGATGGCGATGGATTGGTTTCCTGATGATAGGTGCAGAAATGATCCTCCATCTCGTAGTATTCGAAGGCGTCCGCGTCGACAGGGTAACCACCCCAGCGCAATAATGTGAATGCTGCCGATGTCAGATCAAGATCGCAAACCCGGAAGAACGATGAAAAGTGCAATCCCTTTTCAGGCGACCACGCATTCCAAAGATGATCGAGGAACTGCCGCACCTCAGGCATCTGCGGGTCAATGGCATGGACAGCCTGCAGCCGAGCCAGCGACCAGGTAATCTCGAAGAAATCGATGGACGTGAACGCCGGAATCCCGCCATCGTCCTGCATCAGCGCGCCCAAAGACTCCAGCGCGCTGGCGTTCTCGTGGGTGAACAGATAGGCGGCGGTTGCCGCCGGCGAACTGGCAACCGATCGTTCGGCTTCCAATGCCTCATCCTGATCCCCGACTGCCCGCCACATGCCTTCCAGCGAGAACGAGAGCGGGCTGTGCCGCCAGTCGCGCTTTGGCTGCGCCAGCAGGTGCTGCACCTTCTTCTTATAGGCGGTCGCGTAACGGATCGGCGGGCGCGGGACATCCAGACCGAGCGCGGCGGCGTCTTCCGACAGCGCGGCGGCGACGACCGGAAATCCAACCGTGTCGCTGTCATCTCGACCTAACCGGCTGACGAGTGTCCACAACGCGCTTTCACCTCGGCTCACACGCCGCTGATCACGCGAGCTGCGTCCCACTTCCCGCAGCGCAACGATTGCCGCTAAAGTCGAAGCAAAACGGTCATGATAATGCAGGACGGTCGATCCCCATGTCCCATCCTCATTCTGATTACGGCGGAGCCACTCCAGCGCCTCGCCAAACCGGTACTGTGGATAGTGCTTCGCCAACCGCGCGACCCACGCCGTATCGTACGCCACTCCCGGTATCAGCCCGTTACCCAGGCTGGTTAGGACGGTGCGAATTTCGGCAGCCAGGTTCGCTTGCTCGTAAACAGGGTAGTGGGATCTGACCACGTCAGAGACCTTTCGCGTAAGAGATCGACCGATCGGCGTGAGAGCGGTGCGCCTGTTACAATTTCTTAACTTCGTATTATAAACACAAATTTCCAGTAATGAAAGATACTGTGCCGTTTTAATGGTATTATTGTTGGAATCAAGTAACACCACCGCGAATCGCCATACCCGATTCGTTTGTGTGCGTAAAAAGATTGTAGCGTGGCACAGCAGCCGCGTCTATGGAACAGGAGTCTCAAATTACACTGAATCGGAGGCTGGCTCGCGTGTTCTTGTAACTATTTCTTTACAAACTTTCCCCACACCGGACGGTCATGCCTGGCGCGCCACCGAATTTCGGGTAACAAAAAGCCGCCTCATGGCGGCTTGCTTCAAAACTTGTTGTGCTGATTGCGGCAAAATCGTGCGCTGCCGGTGGCGAAATTGGTACTAGCCCAATCTCGGACGTGTTTTTTACTCGGCTGGCACGTTCGTCGTATGCTCGGCGATCGCAAACCGGAGCGCTAAGCCGCCGGACAGCGTCACCGGTTCAAACGGGTCTGCCAGAACACGAATGCCGTCAGTGTATTTGAGGAGTTCGACATCCATGACCGGGACGGGCTTCCACCAGCGCGCTTCGTACTGCCCGCTGCCCAAGTCCCGAATCGTGTCGGGGATTGCCGGGGCGATCAGATCCCAAACGTCTTCAGGCGACTCTTTAATTTTGGTCGGAACGAGGCTGCACCAGGTATTCGCGTCCATCAACATGCGGTCGAGCGCCGTGTTGGCGTACGCGCGGGAAGTCGAATGATTCATGACCTGCAGGAAACTGACCACCTCGTCGAGGCAGGCGGCTGCTTCCCGGTAGGTTTCGCGGGAAACCACGTGGGGCGGCAAGCGGGTAATTTCTATCAGGCGCTCAACGCGCGCCAGCAATTCTTCCGAAACCGGTTGTGGAAAAACCCGAGTGCCCGGCATATACAGCTCAACATCGACAATGTGCGCGGCGATAATCTCGGCAAGTTCGTTGGATATTTCGGACCGTGTAGACATCGCGCCCCTTCACAGATTATCGCAAGACTTCATCAATCAAGGCGAAAATGAACCGTTTCTCTCTGAATCAATTTAGCATCTAAAGCATTGTAAAGTCGTGAACGAACGTAAATTTTTCCCCAATTCCCTCAGCGACGGCAGCCGACAGACGAATTGAGCCGCGTGAAATGCGTAGAGACAGGCAAAATATAAGCCGAGCATACTATGCTGAAACATAATTTAGCTTCGGGGGCAGGGGACGATAACTTGAGTGGGATTGCGGTTGCTCTGGAGAAGCAAAAAGAGCCATCGGCAGCCTGGGCGATAGCTCCTGGCGATTCAGATCAATGCTCTACTGGCTTAGCCCGGCGCCGGTTTGTCCACCCGAAACAGGGTCAGGTTTGCCAGGGTGATCTGCTCGGCATGTTGGAATCCTGCGCCGCGCGCGCCGTCGAAGACCTGCTGTGGGCGCAGGCGGTGCTCGATGGGTGGACCGAACTCGCCCGCTTCGTAATTCCACTCCAGGATCATCAAGCGCTGGCGGGCGACTCGGTATGCCTGCCGGAACGCTTCTGCCAGATCGTCGGCTTCGTGCAGCACCAGCCCCATGAATACCACGTCGAAGCGTTCGTCTTCGAAGGGCAGGGCTTCCATCGGCGCTTGGCGGAAATCGCCGTCGGGGATGTACTGGCGGGCTGCTTCCAGCATATCTTCCCGGAGATCAATGCCCGCGACCTGCAATCCTCTGGCAGCGAACGCTTCCGCGAATACGCCGCTGCCCGTGCCAATGTCCAGCATCGAATGGGCGGTTAATCCCGCCAGGCTGAGATCGACCACCCGGTCGACTTCCAGCCGCGCGATCCGGTCAGGGAAGCGCAGGCGCTCGATTTGCCCGCCGAAACGGCGCTCATTCATCGGTCTTTTCTCCGAAGTTCATCGCTCAGGCAGCATACTCGCCGCCCCGACCATGATAACGCGCTCGTCGGGTTATGCCGCTAATGCCGCGATCACTCGGCTCAGGCGCTCGTGTGCTTCCTGCGCGACCTGCTTCAACGCATCGTCAGCGATGACGCTCATCATCGCCAGCGGGTTGACAATGGTGACCTGCGTCGTGCCTTCGTCGAACGGTGTGATGGTCACGTTGCATGGCAGCAGCAGCCCCACGTCGGGCGCTGCCGACAATGCGCGGTATGCCAGTCGTGGATTACACGCCCCCAGAATGCGATACGGTCGGAAATCGATGTCGAGCTTCTGCTTGAGCGTAGCGGTCACGTCGATCTCGGTCAGCACGCCGAAGCCTTCGGTCTTCAGCGCCTCGGTCACGCGGCGGATTGTTTCGTCGTAGTTCTGTTGCAGGGCGACCGTCATCCCAATCGATGCCTGTTCTTCAATCATATCGCCTCCGGGGTCTGGTCGAGCGGCAGTCCCTGCTGCATCCAGTAGAACGTGCCGCCGACGACGTTGTAGACGGTTTCGAAGCCTTTTTGTCCGAGCAGTGCCGCCGCCGACTGGCTGCGGCTGCCGCTGGCGCAGATGACGGCGATTGGCTGGCTGGGGTCCAGCTCGTCGACGCGGCTGGCGAATTCGCCCAGCGAAATCAGTTTTGCGCCGGGGACGTGCCCGCCGGCGTATTCCCACGACTCGCGCACGTCAATCACCAGCGGCTTCTTGTCCGACCCATCCGCCAGCAGGTCGTTCAGTTCCATCGGGTCGATGTCGCGCACGTCGCCGCTGGTCGTCGGGAGTCCGAGCGCTTCCCACGTTTCCAGGCTGTCCACCAGATAGCCCACAACTTCGTCGTAGCCGATCCGTGCCAGGCTGTAGACGACGCGGCGGTAATCCTGCGCGCCGGTCAGCATCAATACAATCGGCACGTCCGGGGGTAGCACGAACCCGACCCGGTTGCTCAGTTGGTCGTCGGCTTCGACGTGAACCGCGCCGGGGATGTGCTTCGCCTTGAATTCCGCTTTCGAACGGGTGTCGAGCAGCGCAGCCCCATGCCGAAAATACGGGATCGACGCCTGAACTGTGAGCGGACGCGGTGTGACTTCGTCCAATGGGCGCGCGCCCTGCCGGTTGATCTGCTTGATGCGCTTGTGGTTGCCGGGCTGTTCGGGCAGGTTCTCCGTCGCGAACGTGATGTATTCGTCGCGGTCATGCACCTGAAGCGCCGGATTGTGGTGGCGTTCGAAGCCGATGGTCGAACTCAGCACCGAGCCGAGCGCCTTGCCGCACAGCGACCCCGCGCCGTGCCCCGGCAGTACCATCACGCCGTCCCCAAGCGTCAGGTATTCGGCGTGGAGCGTGTCGTGCATGTGCCCGGCGAGTTCTCGCGCGGCTTCCGCGCCCACCAGGTCAGGGCGTCCGGCATCGCCCACGAACAGCGTATCGCCGGTCAGCGCCATCCACGGCTCGTCGGCGCGGGTTTTGTCCACTACCAGCAGGGTGATGCTCTCCGGCGTATGACCGGGGGTGAAGCGCACGCGCAGTTCGACGTTGCCCAGCGTGAGCGAGTCGCCGCCTTTGAGCGGCTGATGCGCGAACTGCGCGCCCGCCGCTTCGTGAACGAAAATCGTCGCGCCGGTACGCGCTGCGAGATCGGTGTTGCCGGAAACGTGGTCGGCGTGCAGGTGCGTCTCGATGATGTACGTGATCGTCATGCCGCGTGCGCGGGCGGCGTCGAGGTATTTCTGCACATCCCGATCCGGGTCGATCACGGCGGCGATCTCCGCAGCTTCGCACCCAACCAGATACGACGCGCAGCCCAAGCCATCGATGAAAAACTGTTCCAGATACATGTCGTTCGCTCCTTACAATGTTTTGGGAAGGTTGTCGTACAGCAGGAAAACCGCCAGCCCGATGACGAAGACGGCGAAGACCTTGCGCAGCAGGAAAGCGTCCAGACGCCTGCCCAGCCGCGCGCCGGCGAACGTGCCTGCCACGCCCGCAGCGATGAACAGGACGATCAGGGACAGGTCGAGTGTCATTCCGCTCAGATGACCCAGCAGCCCGGCGACACTGTTCATGGCGATGATCACCAGCGACGTGCCAACCGCCTGATGCATCGGCATCCCCACGAGCATGACCAGTGCCGGGACGATCAGAAAGCCGCCGCCCACGCCCAGAATCCCGGTCAGCAGCCCAACGATCACGCCGCCGACCAGCACTTTCCACAGGACGATTTCATCGTTCGGGCGCTGCTCGGAATGCGCCGGTTTCTGCCGGATAAGCAGTCCGCCGACGATCAGCATGAGCAGGGCAAAGGCGACCATCAGCACGGAAGGCGAGACCTGCTTCGACAGCCCGGCGGCGAGATACGAGACGATCATCCCCGATCCGCCGAACAGGATCGCCACGCGCCAGTTGAGCGTCCCCTGCGCGCGGTGGAAGAACGCGCCAAGCGCGCTGTTCGCCCCGACAATCGCCAGCGAAGTCGTGACGGCGACCTGCGGCGTGAGTCCCACCAGGTAGACCATCGCCGGGACGGTGAGGATCGAGCCGCCGCCGCCGAGCAGCCCCAGCGACCCGCCGATGCCGAAGCCCAGCACCACACTGAGCAGCAGAGTGGGCATCTACTTGCCTTTTTTCACTGGGAATCGAGACGCCTGCCAGCCAATCATCCCGCCGCGCAAGTTGATGGCGCTGTAACCGCTGCGTGTAAGCTGCCCGACAGCGGCGGAACTCCGCGAGCCGGAGCGGCACACGCACAGAATATCCTGGTCTTTCGGCAGTTCGTTCATGCGTTGGCTTAGCTCGTTCAGCGGAATCAGCTTCGCGCCGCTGATATGCCCGACGCGGAACTCGTCCGGCGTGCGCACGTCCAGAATCAGGAGCGGCTCGCCGTTTTCAATGCGCGCTTTCGCGTCCGCTGCGTTCAGGCTGGTGCTGGCGCTGCCAGCGCCGAAAAGCGTCTTGAGAAGATTCATGTTGCTGCCTGAGTCCTTCGAGTAGTTACTCAACCGGGAAACCCTGCGCCGTCCAGTCGTTCAAACCGCCCAGGTCATAAATGTTGGTGTACCCCGCCTGCGACAGAATCTGCACGGCTTCGGCGCTGCGCCGCCCGCTGCGGCAGTACACCACCAGCGGCTCGCCTTTCGGCACTTCGCTCAGGCGGCTCGCCAGTTCTTCGACCGGGATATTCACCGCGTCGTGTATGTGCCCGCTGGAATATTCGTCCGGCGTGCGCACGTCCAGCAGCAGGTAGGTTGCGTCAGTGGCGGCGAACTGGCTCTGGTACTGAGCCGCCGAGATGGATTGCGAGACCGGGGTTCCAGCGCCGCTGTCGCGCGT
>JADLHH010000086.1 GCA_020848855.1 Anaerolineae bacterium
AGCCGTCTTCCGCCCACACCGAGCGCATGTCACCCAGCGCCGGGTCGGGGTTGGTCTGGTTGATGTGGATACGCTCCACACCCGTCGAGAACGCGACCAGGATCGAGCCGTTACCGGCTGCTTCCATCGACGCCAGAATTTCGGGGGCAACCTGCAGGTTCCAGGCATAGTCGGCTTCGCCGGTTTCCAGCACGGCGCGCGCCGCTGATTCAGCGTCACCGCCGCCCTTCAGGACGACGTGCTGGAAGTAGGGCTTGCCCTCTTCACGGTAGTTGGGGTTGGCAGACAGCGTCACTACGTCATTGGCGCGGAATTCGTCCACCACGTACGGACCCGTGCCGATGGGGTAGAAGTTCTGGTCGGTGCAGGTCTGCGCCGCCGCGCCGACGCAGTCAGCGAACTGGGCTTTTTGCAGGATGACCGATGTCGACCCGACAAACGGACCATAGGGATACGGCTTCGGCACGCCAAAGGTCACCTTGACCGTCAGATCGTCGACCGCCTCGACATTCGTCACGTCGGTGAAGTTGGTGATCTGCGAGCAGCCCGTCGCCGGGTCGGTGCAGTACTGCCAGCTAAAGACCGCATCTTCAGCGGTCACCGGCGTGCCATCCGACCAAACCAGACCTTCTTTCAGCTTCCAGGTGATCGAAAGCAGGTCTTCCGATACGCCACCGTTATCCACTGTTGGGATTTCATCGACCAGGTACGGGACGATGCCGCCGTTTTCATCATAACGGGCGAGCGGTTCCAGTACCAGCGACCCACCGTGCAGGTCTTTCGTGCCGCCAGACAGGAACGGGTTCATGGTCGAGATAGCTTGCCAGTAGAGAATGTTCAGTGTGTCACCCTGTGCGGAGACCACGGAACCGATCCCAAGAACCAGTGCGAGAACGACAGATACCAGTACCATTCGACGCTTGAAGCTGTTCATAAAGCTGACCTTTCCTCAGAACTCTATATTGTTGCAGGGTTGGGAGGTATTGTAATGTCAGTATACTGAGCTTTGAATATGTCGCAAAGATTTCTAACCGAAAAATAATTATCCCGTTTTTTCGTTCAGTTCTACCAAAGTACACCGAGCCGGCGCTTAAGGTTCATCTTCACTCATAACACCCCGTTTTTGCCCCGTCAGCCATTTTTCGTAAGATTGAAACAAAGTGAACTGGAGGCGAAATGGAACTGGATCGCGATCAACTTCAGAAGGACATCCACGCCCTGTACATCCGCGAACACGCCGAACTCGGCGAACGCGGCACGCTGGAACATCTGGAGCGCGGGCGACAGTGGGATTTGTCCGGCGCGCTGCGCGACGGCGGCGTGCTGGTCTTCCCCCATGCCGGCGTCAAGGACTGCGGCTACCAGATCGCCGCCTGCGTGCACGCCTGTCTCGACAGCGGCGCGGATCGCGTCGTGGTAATCAGCGTGCTGCACGCCTTCACCGACGCGATGGAGCAGGCGCGCCGCCGCGTCGCCGCGGGCGGTAACCCGGCAGACGAGCCATTCTGGGGCATCCAGGGTCCCGGCATCCCCGGCGGGCGCGAGGAATGGCGCGGCGACCACGCCCTGATGAGTTGGCGACACTTCTGGAACGCCGAAGTCAGGCGGCGCGGCTTGGCGAACCCGCCGCAGGTTATCGAACGCTATCCATATCTGGCGGGCGGCAAGCCGGAGCAGTTGCCCGGCATCGAAGCGCTCGCCGAAGCAGTAAAGGACGCGGTGATCGTCTCGACCGCCGACCCGTTCCATCACGGCATCGGCTACGGCGACAGCCCGGAAAACTCGTTCGACCACGACGCCGACGGGCTGCGCCGCGCCCAATCGGTCATCGAAGACGGCATCCGCATCCTCGAACGCGGCGATTACTGGGGCTACAACCAGCACTGCGTCACCGCCAAAAGCGACGCCCGTGACGCTGGTCAGGTCTTCCGCTACCTGCGCGGCGCGCTGCGTGGGCGAGTGGTCGATATCACCTACAGCGACGCATCCGAACTCTACAACCAGCCGCCGCCCACCTGGGTCGCCGCCACGCTGTTCGAATGGACGCCGGCATAACCGTAACCGCCCGCGCCGAGCCGGAATGACTGGCTCGGCGCTTTTTTGTTCCGCCGGTTCCCTAACCTATCTGAAGCACTGCCTCACATAGATTATTAAATTACTTTGCGAAGCTAAATAAATTGTGATAAAGTGTACAATGGCTGCAAGTTTTTCGTTCCTGGGGAGTCTTCGACACCCTGTTGAGCCGCTGAGAACCCCGCTGTAAGCAACGGACGTTCCCCCTGACGCTCGCCTGCCGAGACACCCCTTTGCACAGGAAAGGGTTTTCGACATGGCATTGTCAAAGCGCGATCTCTATCGGTTTCCGTGGTCAGGAAATGACAATCCAATCGGCTGGCTGGAAGTCACGGACAAGTGCAACACCTACTGTCGCGGCTGCTACCGCATCAACGGGATGCAGGGTCACAAGACGGTCGAGCAGATCAAAGAGGAAATCGCCCTGCTGAAGAAGTGGCGCAACTGCGACAACATCTCTATCGCCGGCGGCGAGCCGCTCATTCACCCGCACATCATCGACATCGTCGCTTACAGTCGCAGCCTCAAGATGAAGCCGCTCCTGCTGACCAACGGCATCAAGATGTACCAGAACCGCCCCTTCATGGAAGAACTGAAGAAGGCGGGCGCGGTCGGCTTCACGTTCCACATCGACAGCGAGCAGCAGCGCCCCCACTGGAAGGGCAAGTCGGAAGAAGAACTGTTCGAGCTGCGCCAGCACTTCGCCGACATGGCGTACGAAGTCGGCGGGCTGTTCGTCAGCTTCGGCATGACGGTTTACCCCGGCAATATCGACTTCGTGCCCAAGCTGGTTACGTGGGCGAACAAGAATATCGACCGCGTGCATGGGCTGGTGCTGATCGGCTTCCGCAACGCCGCGATGGAAGGCGATTACGACTACTACGTGGACGGCAAGCAGGTCAAGCCGCTGACCAGCTACTTCGGCGAATCGACCGAAGAGTCGTACCTGAATTCGACCGACGTGTACAACAAGATCAAGGAAGATTTCCCGCATTACGAAGCTTCGGCGTACATGGGCGGCAGCAACGACATCGAAAAGATGACGTGGCTGGTTTCGGCGCAGCTTGGCACGAAGAACAGGATGTACGGCTCGGTTAGCGCGAAGGTGATGGAGCT
Source organism: Anaerolineae bacterium (assembly GCA_020848855.1). The sequence goes on from JADLHH010000086.1 coordinate 3,190, forward strand.
ATTCCAGATGTTCCACCACCTGCAGCACGGCACGTACGTCATCTATTCGCCCAGCAACAAAATCCCCAAGATCGCCTTCCTGCTTGGGCTGTTCGAGAAAGGCGTGCGGGCGACGGCGAAATCGTTCTGGCGCGGCGTCCTGCGCGACCCGGCGGAGTTGTTCCGCCCGATGTACGTCCAGAGCATCGGCATCATTCAGGGACCCGACCTGCTGCCCGACGGACGTGTCGACATGTGCGAAAGCTGCCCGGATATGACGGTGTGGGATGGCAAGCTCGTTCACTCATGCCGCATGGACGAATGGCGGCTGTACGGCAACTACATGATGGCGCAGCCGCACCACGAGGGAAGCGGCAACGGCGAAATTTACCAGGCGGACGTTCGTATCGAGGAGATTACGGTCGAGCCGGAGATCATCGGGAAATAATTCTCTCCGTTCAATATCTCATCGCAGGGGCGCGACGCAGGCAACCAAAGACTGCGCGTGCCCCTTTTTTATCCCATCAGCCCATCACCAATCCGGGCGATCAACGAGACAAGCGGTGTCGGCAGCCGCTGGCGCAGCACCCATTCGGTCGTCTGCTCGCGCAGCCGCAGCGGGACGAGCCGCAGCGCCGGGCTGATGCCGTGATCGGCGAGGCTGGTTGCGCCGGGTCGGTCGAACACCTTCGTGCCCAGATACGAGTCAAATTTCCAGGGATAGCCGGTCGGGCGCTGCCGGGGATGAAACGGATCGTCGTATTCATTCGCGCTCAGCAGATCGCCCGCAGCGTCGTACAGCCACAGCCGGATGCGCGCGCACGCGCTGGGCGGGGTCGTCCAGCGCACCGGCAGCACCCGCTGCGAAGCGTTCGCCGCCACGTCGCAGCCGACCTGCCCTTCTTCCAGCATCCCGCCGTCGAATCCGTCGATCCGCCAGCGGAAGCACGAGCCGGAATAGGCGCGCGGCGTGTCGTTGAGCACCCACAGCGCGACCGGCTGGCGTCCATCATATTCGAGCATCGGCAGCAGCGGCTGGGACGCTCGTTTCAGCGCCGCGTAACCGCCTTTCGGAGCGCGGCAGGCATCCAGCACGCCACAGCCCACCTGCGGCACGAGGTCTGCCAGCCAGAAATGGACGTAGCCCCCGCACGAGTCGGCGCGCAGGCGGCGGAAATGCTCGACGTGATACTGGATCAGCGCCGCCTGGTATGCCCACAGCTCGTCGATTTCGCCCTCAAGGTGCTTCAGCCGCTCCCACACATCCGGGTAAGCGCGCAGCGTGCCCGCCGCGGCGGGCGTCTCGAAGCCGAACTCCGTCACCAGCCGGGGGTGCCGGCGGTAGATATCGGCGTAATTCCGCGTCCAGATCGCGCCGTAGTAGGTATGAGCGTCCCCGGCGCGCTGCCAGTCGTCTTCCAACTGACCGGAACACAGGAACACCGGGCGCGTTGGGTCGCGCTGGCAGGCGTCGGCGTACAGCGCCGGGTCGGGGCGGCGTTCCATGTTGGCGCGGCGGGCAAAGACCATCGTCGGCTCGTTGTGGCACGCCCAGGTGATGATCGACGGATGATTGCCGAGCAGGTCGATCATGCCGCGCTGCATTTCGACCGCCCGCGTCTCGAATTCGGGCGACGGGTCCTGCACCCAGTTCAATTCGAAGTCCTGCCAGACCAGCATCCCGGCGCGGTCGCACAGGCCATATACTTCGGGTGGCGAGACGTGAACGTGCAGCCGCAGCAGGTTGAGGTTGGCGTCGCGCGCCAGCGCCACGTCGCGCGCCAGCAAATGCTCGTCCGTCTGCGACAGGTACAGCGCGGGCATGTACGACGAGCCGCGCACAAACACCGGGCGCTCGTTCAGCCAGTAGGTGAAGCGCTCTGGCGACCGTTCCAGCCGGATGGTGCGCACGCCGAAGCAGTCTGATTTCGCGCTGAGCGTCCGCCCCCGCTCATCCAGCAGGCGGGCGTCCAGCCGGTACAGGTTGGGTGCGCCCTGATCCCAGCACCACCACCAGCGCGGGTCGGGGATGCGCAGTTCATGGTCGAGCGCGTGCGTCCCCGGTGCGAGCGTCACCTGGAAGCGGGTATGCACGCCCGCCCCGTCGTGGTTCTCGCCACCAATCGCCAGATCGAGACAGCCGTGCCACATCGTGCCGGTAACGTTGGTCAACCGCAGCCGCAAATCGACCATTCCGTCAAGTTCCGTCCGTATCCGTAGGTGGTCGATGCTGATGCCCTGATCCAGCAGCAGCCAAACCGGACGCCAGATACCGACAGGATTGACGGCGGGTGGGATCACGCCTTCGCCGTGTTCGTACAGCCCCTTGACCAGCCCGCGCACGACGTGGTCGCTGGGGTACGTCCCCGACGGATTGGGCGCATCCCACGGCGCGGTCACGCGGACGGTCAGCGTCGTCTCATCGGAATCCCGGCGCAGATACGGCGTGATGTCGAATTCGAACGGCAGAAAATGCCCCTCGTGCCGCCCGACGAACGAGTCGTTCACCCACACGTCGGCGAAATAATCGACGCCTTCGAAGCGCAGCCGCGCCCGCCTGAAATCGCCGGCGGGCGTCGGGAACGTGCGCCGGTAGAGCCACGCCTGCTGGTTGATCGCCCGCAGATGGTCGCCCCAGTAGGGCTGGTCGGGGTACAGCCTCGGCTGCAAATGCGCGCATTCCGGCACGCGCAGCCACGTATCGCTGATGGGTGCTGTGGCGTCCATCGGGACCGGCTGCGCCTGCCAGTCGTCGGACAGGCGAATCATTTCACACGGAGAAGCCGGCTGGAAAGCCGGGAAGGGGTCGATTTGCATGGGGCTTGCCGTACTATGCGCGCCGAGGTCACATCCGGCGCTCAGGATCACCTCGTGAAATATTACCCAATCTGCGCCGGCTTGCCCACATGAAGAACGACATCTTTTGTAGGGGCAGACCCGTGTGTCTGCCCCGCAGTTCTCACCCTGCCGTGCAGAACTGATCCTCGAAGCCCGGCGGAACCAGCACGGTGTCGACCACGTACAGGTTGCCGTTGAGCGTCGGGTAGCGGTTGGCTTCCGCAACCGTCACGCTGTCGTCGACGATCACGCCGCCGTTCACCGCCCGAAAGGTGTGCAGCGTCCCCGCCATCGTCGGGAGGCGCTGGGCGGTGGTCAACTGCCCCGGCGAATAGCTGCCGACGATCACGTGATTCAGGATCAGGGCGCGCATGGCGCTGGGGTTGGTGATCACGCAGTCGTACAGCCCCGGGATCGTCTCCAGCACCGCGCCGTCGGTCGGCGCGAACACAGTCAGCGGCAGGCTCGGGTTCGAGAGCAGCGCGTCGAACCCGGCTTGTTCGAGAATAGCGACGATGTTCTCGGTGGCGAACAGCGTCGTGCCGTCGCTCAACTGTGGGGCGGCGGTCAGCCCGCGCAGGAACGTCATGGTATCGACCGGGCTGCGGCGCACCGTGCCGACGATGTAGTCGGTCGGCGCTGCGCCGGGGTAGCTGCCGCGCAGGCTGTAGATGTAAATCACGTTCGGCTCGAAAAAGCGGCGCGACAGCCGGAACACCACCGAAGCCGGGTCCGCCTGATCGACCACCCGCAGGCTCAGGTACGTCCCGGCTGGAACGTCACCCACGACCGCCTGCCGGTAGAGCGCTCCTTCAACGACCGGCGTGCTGTTGGCGACCAGCGTCAGCGCCGGCGAGCCTTTGATGCCGTTGACCAGAATCACGCACGATCCCGCGTCCAGCCCGCCTTCGCAAAGCGCGTCCTCGTCGATGAAGATCAACTGGAGCGTGTTATCCCTGCCGCTGCCGACGACCGCCGCCGTGTGAAAGCCCGGCGTCAGCGGCGGAACTGCCCATTCGCGTGCGAACGACAGCCCCCCGGCGGGCGTAATCAACGCCGAGATCAGCGTCGAGCGCCCGGTATCGAACGGGATGTATTCGCTCACCGAACCGGGGGCGAAGTTCGAAAGTGGGGTCGTGCCGTTAGGCATGGTCAGCGAGACGAGCGTGCCGTCATTGGCAAGCTGGAGCACGCGCAGGTAGGCGCTGTCACCGGCGGTCTGCGCCGACACGGTCAAGGTCATGAAGGCGACTGCCGCCACCAGCACAGCCCGGATCAGTTTCCTGAACATGGCTTCTCTCTTTCAAAATAGCGCTGACTAAGTGCGAAAAAAGCTGAGATGGAGGCTGCTGCGTCGAAGTTATTGTCCCACGAACCGCCAGCCGGGACAAGCAGCTATGCGCGGTCGGAGGGGAAAGTGAGCGAGTAAAACCAACGTAACCACGACGGGAAAGCCTCGCGTGGCGTCGCGCCGATTAACATGCGGATGGGAAAAGCATCCTTCGGATGCTTGGAGAAGAGTTTCCCCTACGCCAAACAGTGGACGGGAGAGTGAAGGAAAGGCTTCTCGCCCGTTAACAAGCGGACGGGGAAACACGGGAAGCGCGCCGCGTCCGATTACGTGCGGAGGGGAAATGAGAGAAGCAGGCGGAATCACACACATCATAAAGCCGGTTCTTCGCTTGTCAAGGC
>JADLHH010000087.1 GCA_020848855.1 Anaerolineae bacterium
GCCGTTCGAGCCGCTGCGGCTCGTGCTGCGCCAGCCATCCTGCGCCAGCGCGGTGTTGGTGTCCCACCGGTCGTCATACCCCGAATCATTTGACATATTTTGATCTTTCAATTAAATTTGAATAACGACAGTCTAGCACGAATTTTGAACAAAGCGGCGCGTCTGACGAATCACATGATAGACATGCGAACCATCGCGCTGTCGAAAACAGAACCCGGAACGCTGCCGACCCGTTTCACACGGCGAAGCGCTTCAGTCCCGGCTCGCTGCTCGCTTGATTGCTCGAACGGAGCGAATGAGGAGAACGGCTATGTATAACCCGGCACAGGAAATCGCAGTTATGCAGGAACGCAGGCAGCGGCTTCTCCGCGCCGCCCGGATGCACCAGCTTTTCCGGCAGGCGGACGGGGATCGCGTCCATTTCGGCGAGCGCGTGATGGCGCTGCTCGGCGACCTGATGATCTCCACCGGCAGGAAGCTGAAGGCGCGTTCCGATGTGCGCTACACCGTCGAGACCCAGCACCTCTAAGAAAGTGCCTAAAAAGGTTGCTTTGTCCCCACCCCTCACCCCGTGCGACTTCGTCGCCTGCCCCTCTCCCACGCAAGCGGGGAGAGGGGCAGGACGGCTTTTGTCCCTCGCCCCACTCGTGTGAGCTGAGGAGAGGACACCTTTGCATATGGAAACAAGTTCTCCCTCAAATGCGCCTATTTTTCTCCCCCTCCTTGAAGTCGGGGAGGGGAAGCTCACCGCAGGTGAGCCGGGATGGGGTCAAGGGAGCGATTTCCACTGTTCGCATCGCCTCACCAAAACATGTCCTCTCCTCCGACTCGTGTGGGAGAGGGACGGCTCACGAATGTGAGCAGGGTGAGGGGTTTTTCAGCACCTCTAAAACCTGCGGCGTACTTCACTCCCCCGCTCTCGAACTCGTCCACGTCGGGCGCGGGCACGCCGAAAGCAGTGGAAAGTTAAAAGTTGAAAGTAATCACCACACCCTAAAGGTGAGTGACCGGGGTGAAGCCGCTTTTAACCTTTAACTTTCCACTTTGAACTGCTTTACCAACCCTTTGAACTCTTGATGAACATATACGCCGCGTGCAGCTTCTTGAAGCGCGCTTCGGCTTCGGCTTTGGGAAGCGCGCTTACGTCCGGGTGGACTTCGCGGGCGAGGCGGCGGAAGGCGGCTTTTACCTCGTCGCCGGATGCATGGCGCGTCAAGCCAAGCTGGCGGAATGAGCGATCCAGCTCGGTTTCCGGCTGAGGCGGCGGCGCGGGGGTTGTGTAGCCGGTCGACCCGGAATTGGCGCTCCAGGGGGGATTGCTCCAGAAGCGGAAATTCGTGCGGTCAGCCTGGCGGTGCTGCTCCCGCCGGAACGCATCGCGCCCGGTGGTGTAATCTGCCTGTTTCCAGAAGGCTTCCGAGCCGAAGTGGGCGATCAGCCAGTTGCCCTTGATGGTCGTCGGGCTATGCACCCAGACGCGGTAGCAGGGGAGATGCTGGATCGAAACATCCGGTCCATACCAGACTTCGCGTTCCGCGCCGCGATGAAACGCCTTGAAATGCACCTGACCGATGCGCGGCGCGCCGTCGACGATGCGGTAGGTATAGAGCTTGTCCTTGTAGAGGGCGTGCAGCGCCAGCAGCCCTTCATCCGGCTCGACCTTCGCGCCGTCTTCCGGGGCGATTTTGGCGTCGACGATGAACAGCGTGCCGATGCCGACGCGGGTGTTGTCCTGCAGGATGCGCTTGACCGCCCGCGCCTTGATCGGCTCGCTAATCAGATAGGCATGGATCAGGACGCCGCTCCAGGTGTGGACGACGATCTGACCGTCGCGTTCGGCACGTGCCGAGCGCACACTGTCGATACCTGCCAACTGGTCGCCCAACCAGTGCCGGATAGTAGCGGTCATAGCGAAAGAAGCTGATTTTGCATCGTCATATGCATATTCAGTGTACACGGAAGCGTGGCGTTTTCACAGCGTCCCGCGAACGTCGGGAATGGTGAATACCAGGGATACATAGGTAGGGATTTGGCATCGCCGCCCCGTGTTTCGCCCCTGTCCCGGCTTGCGGCTGAGGGGGTGACACCTGCGCTAATAGAGCGCTGGGTGCGGGAAACAATCGGTTGTAGGGGCACGACATGTCGTGCCCGTTCTCCGTTTTTTAACTGCCCATCCAGCTCAGCCACCCGCTGCTTCCGATGTTTCGGATGGTGCTTCGGGCGTCTCCGACGGCGCTTCCGGTGTTTCGGACGGTGCTTCGGGCGTCTCGACCGGCGCGAGGGCGTCGGCGCTCAGGGTGGGCATGTCGCCGCTCAGCCGGAGCACCTGCCCGCTGCCCGCCGGGGAGAATGCCGAATTGACCGTCACCGCCAGCCCGCCGTCCGGCGACACCGCCAGCCGAAACGGATAGTTCAGCCCTTCGGCGACTGGCTCGACGCCTGAATCCGAGACGATCACCACGCTGCCGGTATTGGCGATCCAGCCGAGGTCGCCATAGCCGCTGGCAAGCTGGACAGCGTAGACCGTGCCGTCCCCGCCGACCAGCACGTCGGTGACGCCGGTCAAGCCGCCGTAGGTCTGGAGCAGTTCACCATCCGGCGACCATTTCTCGATGCGCGCCGAACCCTGCTCGAACGGGAACGCCGACAGGAAGCCCACGTAGATGCTGCCGTCCGCGCCGATATCGACGGCGGTGGGCACGGGCAAATCCAGCCACACCTGGAAAAGCTGCAAGCCGCCGTCGGGCGTCCACGTCAGCAGCGAATTGCCGCTGGCGTCGATGATGTAGAGCCTGCCGTCGCCGCCGACGGCGATATCGTGCGGGTTGGAGACGACGAAGTCTTCGTCGGGGTTGTGCTCCGCCTCATAAGCGTGCAGGTCGACGATTTGCCCGATGCGCAGCGTCTCCGAATCGATCTGTAGCAGCGCCTCGACCAGCGGGTCGGCGACCGGTCCCAGCCCGGTCGTGAGCCAGATACTGTCGGCGTCGACGTACACGCTGTTGACGCCGATGATGTCGTCAAAGCCCTGCGCGCTGGGGAAACCGCCCAGCACCGGCACAGCGCCCGCTGTCCCCGGCGCGACCCGCAGCACCTGTGCCGTGCCGCCGTAGCGGACGGGACCCATCTCGGTATCGGCGCTCATATCGCCGCCGGTTCCCGCTTCGGCAATCCACAGCGCGCCGCTGGCGTCGTAGTACAGCCCGCGCGGATTGTTCAGCCCGTCGGCGATCACGTTCGTATCCTGCGCGGCAGCGGGCATGATCCCGGCGAACAGAACGATCAACAGCAGGACAAGGGGCAAGCTTTTGCGCATATCGCCATCTCCATAAGTGGTGTAGGTGGAAACAATAGTTAAGTATCTATCCGTAAACTGTTTTTTCGCTCGGTGACACAAGAGTTTCTATTTGCGCATCGGCGGGTTTGAGTCGGCTTCAGCCGACTTCCCGCCGGAAAAAGTAGCCGGATGGCTTTCAGCCTCCGGCGGCGCAAGAGCGAGCAACCGGGTTTATGGATAGATA
>JADLHH010000088.1 GCA_020848855.1 Anaerolineae bacterium
CACGCGCCGCCCCTTCAGCCCAACCGCTTTCAGCACGCCGATCTGCCGGCGGCGTTCGAGCGTTTGCAGCGAGACGGTGTTCGCCATCGTCACCGCCGCCGCCAGCAGCGACAGCAGCCCGACGACCGTCGGTATGGCGGCGAACTGGTCGATCAGCCGCTTGAGCAGCCCGTCGATAAACGTGATATCCAGCGCGAATACCAGCGGCGACTCGGACAGCTTGAGCAGCACCTCGTTCAGGTGCGCCGGGTCAACCAGCAGGACGTTGAACTGAACGTCGATATCGCTGATCACTCCCGGCGGCACGAACAGACTGCCGAAGCTGACCTGCCCGCTGCTGCGAGCGATGCCGACCACCTCGAATGTTTGCAGACCGTTCGGCGTCCCCAGCGTCAGCGTCGAGCCGACATCCGCGCCCTGAACCTGCGCCCAGGCATCCGCCACCACCAGAACGAACTTGCCGCGATCATCCGCCGTCAGGTCGCGCCCGCGAAGAATGTCGGTCGGCAGCGCGGCGGGGTTGGTGCTGTCACGGGTGAGCAGCCCGACGCTGAAGGCGCGGCGACCACCTCTCACGGCGCTGAACCCCTCGTCGTCTATGGGCGCTTCGCCGTTCACCGCGACCAGCGGCGCATTGTAGAGCGAGATGCGCGTGTTGTTCAGCACGCCTTCGACGCCCTGAAGCTGCGCCGTCAGCAAGCCCTGCCCCAGCGCCTGCGAGACAACGCTCAGCACGGGGAATACAAGCACGTTGCCGCCCAGATTCTGCGTCAGTTGAAACTGCAAAATCTCGCGCGTGCCCACGCCGACAAACGTGATGCTGCTCAGGGCGAACATGCCCGCGCTCAGCGCCAGCAGCGTCGTCGCCGTGCGGATGCGCCGCGCCGTCAGATTGCGCAGCGCCAGCCGCAGGTCGACGCTGCCGAATGACGGCAGATGGCTCACCAGCCACACGATCACCCACAGGATGCACACCAGTATCCCCAGAATGAGCAGCGTCGCCGCCACGCCCACGATGCCGATCACCGCGCCGCTGACGGTGACCGACCCGAAGCGCATATCGCCGATGATGCGCCCGGCAATCCCGCCGATGACCACCACGACCAGCACCAGCGCCAGCAGCGAGTGAAACACGCCCACGCCGGGCAGATGCGCCTCGTTCGGGCGCAGGATGATCGCCGGGCGGATACGGTTCGCCGTGAGAATCGGCAGGATGCCGAACACCAGCGTCACCACGATGCCCAGCCCGACGCCGTAAAGCAGCGCTTCCGGGTAGATGCGCCAGGGAAGCCGCTGCTGCAGAAACGCCGCGCCGTACTGGTTGACGCCCACGCTCAGAATCACGCCCAGCACGCAGCCGAGGATGCTGCCGAGCACGCCAAGCAGAAAGGCTTCCGACAGGAACAGCGCGCCGACCTGCCGCCCCTTCAGTCCGAACGTCTTGAGCGCGGCGATCTCTTCGGCGCGCCGCCCGACCATCACCAGCATGGTGTTGATGATGCCCACTCCGCCGATCAGCAGCGCGCCCAAGCCCATGACGACGATGAAGCGCCCCAGCACATCGGCGATTGCGCGATTGCGTTCCAGCAGTTCGGGGGTGGTCGTGACGTACCGCGACCCGACCAGATCGCCCACTTCTTCGCCGAACGCCTCGATATCCGCGCCGGGCGGCAGGATCAGGCTGAAGGTGTTGGGCTGCACCGGCAGTTCCAGCTTTTCCGCCTGCGACTCATCCAGATAGGCGAAGCCAAAGAACGCGGCGAGCGGGTTGGTGATGCTCGATTCGATCTCGGCGCTGACGATCCCGCGCACGGTGTACAGGTCGGTCGTGTTGCTGACGCGCACCGTATCGCCCACTTGGATGCCCTGCGAGTCCGCCAAATTCTGGCTAATCACGATCTCGTCACCGCCCGTGAACAGCTCGCGCAGCGGCACGCCTGCCGGATCGAGGGCGGTGATGTCGCCGGTCGGCGGGAAAGTTTGCGGGTCGATCAGCAGCACGTTGATGAACTGCGGTCGCCCGACCGAGACGTAATCGACCGCCGTCACCTGCAAATTCGCCGTGCGGAAGTAGAACGTCACCTGCGCGTCGTGTTCCGCCGCCCACTGTTGGACGCGCTCCACCTGCCGGGGGTTGAAGACTGTGTTCGCCGGCTCGCTGCGCGAAAAACCGGGGAAGATGCTGTTGCTGCCGCTCACCCGGCTGACCGTAACGTCGCCGTGATTGTTGGCGCGGACGTTTTCGGTCAGCGAGTCGCCGATTGCCAAGCCGAGGCTGCGCAGCGCGACGATCGTCGCCACCCCCGCCGCGATGCAGAACACGGCGAACGTCGTCCAGCGCGCGCCGCGCCGCAGATTGCGCGCCGCGTACCTCAGGTAAAATGCGATTCGTCGCATGGTGTTCGTCCTCGTGCCGCCCAAACACGGCTGTATTCACTCACTACCGCTGCTCCCTATACGTAATCCCGACACGCGGCGTTCTAAAGACATTCACACGGCGGAATGCCCCCGCCCGATGTATAATGAGATGCTGTCCGCCTTTACTGTCAGGATTTTACCGCGATGCCCGGAGATCACGACGCCTGTTTTGACTCCATCAAGCAGTTACGCGAACTCAGCGCACGCCTTTCGGACGGGCTGACCAGCCAGCAGAATTTGCTGGAAGTGCGCAGCCTCAGCCTCTCGCCCGACCTGCTCCAGTCCGTGACCGGCGTCGATGAAGCGCTGGCGGCGCTCGAACGCTTCGTCCTGTACGACGAAACCGAACTCGAACAGTTGCGCGCGCTCACCGAAACCTCGGCGCTGATCAACTCGTCGCTCGACGTTGACCGCGTCCTCAACGAAGCGATGGACGAAGTCATCAACCTCACCGGCGCTGAACGTGGCTACATCCTGCTCAGGAATACAGATTCCGACGAACTCGAATTCCGGGTGTGCCGCGAGCCGGAAAACGACCAGACCGGCGGCGCGGATATCAGCCACACCGTGCTCGACGACGTGATGACGACCTCGCAGCCGCTCCTCAGCGACAACGCTTCAATCGACGTGCGCATGATGCAGGCGAAATCGGTCTCGAAGTATACCCTGCGCTCGATCATGTGCGTGCCGCTGATCTACCGGGGGCGCATCATCGGCGCGATTTACGTCGATAACCGCTTCAAGGAAGCCGTCTTCACCCAGCGCGAACTGAACCTGCTGACGGCGTTCTCCAATCAGATGGCGATTGCCATCGAGAACGCCATCCTGTTCGCCCGTGTTCAGGCAACGCTGCGCGAGATCACGCAGGTCAAGGAATTGATGGAGAACGTTTTCGCCTCGGTCGCCAGCGGCGTGATCACCTGCGGCGAAGAAGACCGGGTGATGACCTTCAACCATGCCGCCTCGCAGATTCTAGCGACGCCGCCCGAAAGCGCGATCAACCGCCCGCTGCGCGACCTGCTGCCGCGCATCGCAGAGCTGGACCTCGAACTGCGCGCCGTCCGCGAGCAGGAGCAGGCGTCGGTATTCGAGACGCACACCATCATCCCGGAACGCGGCAGCGCGGTGCTGAATCTCAAGCTCAGCCCGCTGAAGAACGCGAAACAGGAAACCCAGGGCGTCGCCGTCGTGCTGGATGACCTGACCCGGCAGCGCGAGCGCGAAGAATCGCTCGAACTGATGACGCGCTACCTGCCGCCGGGCATGGTCGACAACATCCAGCAGATCGCCGGGCTGGCGCTGGGCGGCGAACGCCGCGAGATGACCAGCATGTTCGTCTACGCCTGCCCGTACACCATCTTCGATTACGTGCGCCCGCAGCAGATGATGGAAATGCTCAACGTGTATCTGGAAGTCGCTACCGCCGCCATCCATACCGCGCGCGGGGTGATCGACAAGTACATGGGTAACGAGATCATGGTGCTGTTCAACAGCCAGTTGAACCCCGACCCCAATCACGGGCGCTGCGCGGTGCTCGCCGCGCTCGACCTGCGCGACGCCTTCGTCAGCCTGTACCGGCGGCTTGGCATCGCGCCTAACCCGCATTACTACCGCATCGGCATCCACACCGGCGTCGCCACGCTCGGCAACGTCGGCAACCTCAACCGCCGCAGCTTCACCGCCATCGGCGACACGATCAACCTCTCCAAGCGCTTGCAGGAAAACGCGACCGCCGGGCAGATCATCATCAGCGAAGACACGCTCCGGCACATCACCGGGATGAACCCGGACATCGCCAGCCACATTCGCTTCGAGGAGCGCGCCCCGCGTCAGGTCAAGGGACGCCAGCAGCTTACCCGCATCTACGAGGTGTTCAGAGCCAATGCCTGACGAGACGGCACGCATCAGCAAATCGGCGCTGGCACAGTCGGCGCAGGAGCAGCTTCGCAAGATCACGCAGGATGTCCACATCCTGGGCGACCTGCTCACCCAGCAGCGCACCGCCCTGCGACCGCGCGCGGTCGGGCTGCCGGTTGGCTCGGACGACGCGCTCCGGCAGATGCAGCAGCGGCTCGACGCGCTGGCGGGGCAGTTGATGTCGCGACAAATCGAGCGTCGGCAACTGCGCGCGCTCGCCGCCACCACCGCATTGATCAACTCGTCGCTCGACACCGACAGCGTGCTGAATCAGGTCATGGACACGGTGATTCAGCTAACGGGCGCCGAGCGCGGCTACCTCATGCTCACCAACAAGGCGACCGGTAAGCTCGAATTCCGCATCGCGCGCGGCATCGACCGCGAGCAGTTGTCCCGCGACGAGTTCATCGTCAGCAACACGATTGTCAACCAGGTCTTCAACAGCGGCGAGCCGGTTTTGACCGATAACGCCCGCAGCGACCCACGCTACCAGAGCCAGGAGAGCATCGTCGGGCATCAACTGCGCAGCATCCTGTGCGTGCCGCTGATCGTGCGCGGCGAGACGACCGGCGTCGTCTACTGCGATAACCGGGCGCTTTCGGCGCTGTTCAAGGATCACGAACTGAGCCTGCTGCGCGCCTTTGCCGATCAGGCAGCCGTCGCCATCGAGAACGCGCGGCTGTTCGAGGCGACCCAGCGCCAGCTTGCCGAAATCACCGAGATCCGCGACCTGATGGACAACATCTTCACGTCCATCGTCAGCGGCTTGATCACGCTCGACGGCGATAACGTGATCAGCGCCCTGAACCCGGCGGCGGTCGCCATCACCGGCGTGAGCGAAGGCGAAGCAATCGGCGCGGAGCTGTACGAGGTACTGCCCGGTCTGGACGCCATTTTCGCCGAAAAGCTGGCGCGCGTGCGCGAGGCAGGGGCGCAGGAGACGTTCGAGACCGAGGTCACGCTCGGTGGAAGCCGCCGCTACTGGAATATCATCATGAGTCCCCTGCGCGACGTGAACGAGGCGAGTCAGGGTGTCGTGCTGGTACTGGACGACCTGACGATGCAGCGCGAGCGCGAGGCGCAGCTTGTCCACGTCCGGCGCTACCTGCCGCTGGCGCTGGTCGAGAACATCCGCAGCGAAGACCTGTCGGCGCTCGGCGGTCAGGAGCGGGTGATCTCGGTGCTGTTCGCCGACGTGCGCGGCTTCACCAGCTTCAGCGAACACCTGGAGCCGGAGTACCTGATGGAGATCATCAACAAGTACATGAGCGTCGCCACCGACGCTATCAACCTGTTCGAAGGCGTGGTCGACAAGTACATCGGCGACGCCGTGACCGGGCTGTTCAATACGCCGCTCAATGCCCAGACTGACCACGCGCTGCGCGCCGTCCGCGCCGCCTACAACATGGTCTACGACGTGCGGGCGCTCCACGAGGTGCTGCCCGAAGACCAGCGCCTGTTTTACGGAATCGGCATCCACACCGGCTCGGCGGTGCTGGGCAACGTCGGCAGCCAGGATCGCCGCGAGTTCTCCGCCATCGGCGATGCGGTCGAACTGAGCAAGCTCCTGCAGGAAAACGCCGAGCGCGGCGAGATCATCGTCAGCGCCGACACCTACGACTACGTGAAGGATCACTTCGAATTCGAGGCGCTGACCCCGCGCAAAACCAAAGATCGCGCCGACTTCACCGTCATGTACAAGCTGACCGGGCGCAAGAAGCGCAGCACCGGAATGCTGGGATAGTATCCGTGGTACCCCAACCGCGTGACTGTATCTCCTGCCGCACCGTTCGCGGCGAATACCAGCCGCCAGGCGGCATACTCTACGAAAATTCGTGCTGGGTCATGTTTCTGGCTTCACATCCCTTGTTGGTCGCCGGGCAGGGATATATAGTCCTGAAGCGGCACTGCGAAAACATGGCTGAACTGACACAGGACGAACAGCAAACGCTCGGCGCGATTATGACGAAAACCGCGCTGGCAATGAATGCCGTGCTGAACCCGGAAAAAGTGCATTTTGGGTTATATGGAGAAAGCGTCAAACACCTTCATCTTCACGTCACACCGCGCGTAAAGGGATTGCCTGCCGGGAATATTCCGCTGACCTATCTCGACGTATGGTTTGGTCTCCTGGAAAAACTGAAGTTGCGCCAGCCGATTTCAGATGCTACGGTCACATTGGTTGCCGAGGAACTCAAAGCTGCCTTCAGGCACGGTGAATAGGATCGTCCCATGAAACTCGGCACGGGGAAGCTGGCGCCGTGATATACTTGTGACGATCACGTATTAGGGTACTGATATGGTTGCTCCCACAATTGACGTGCCCATTCGGACGGACGAACACGGCTCAATCCGCGTGGGCGGTACGCGCGTGCTGCTGGAAGTGATCATCGCCTGTTATCAGCAGGGTGATACGCCGGAAAGCATCAATGAGGGGTATCCGACGCTCAAGCTGGCGGACATTTACGCGGTGATCGCCTACTATCTGGATAATCGGGAAGCGGTGGACGCCTACATCCGCCAGCAGGACGAAGCAGGCGAACGCCTCCGCCAGAAGATTGAAGCAGAACATCCCGAAGTATTCTCGCTTGAGAAAAAATTACGTGAGCGCCTCGCCAATCGAGAGAAATGAATGCGCTTTCTCGCCGATGAAAACTTCGACAACCGCATTCTGCGCGGTGTGTCGCTGAAACATGTTGATTTCGACGTAATTCGCGTACAGGATACCGAAGTCTATCAGGCGGATGATGCAGCCGTGCTCGAATGGGCAGCCCAGGAAGGACGCATCATCTTGACCCGTGATGTCAAAACGATGCCAGACTACGCCTACCAGCGAATCGATGCCGGTTTACCGATGCCGGGAATGGTCGAAGTCAGCCGCAAGCTCTCTGTCGGGCAGGCTGTTGAAGAACTCCTGATCTTCATCGGCGCGAGCGACGCAGCCGAATGGGAGAACCGCGTCACCTATCTGCCGCTGCGCTAGCCTGCATCCGAACAGGTATACTCGCCCCAGCCCCAAATCATCGCTACAATGCCCGGCACAAGCCGGGCTTTTGATTCCCCGGCGCGGGAGCGAACCCATGACCGTTTCCATCTGGCAGGCGGACGGCAGCCAGCCCACGCGCGAGGTTGACTTCCTGATCGTCGGCGCGGGCATCGTCGGCTGCGCGGCGGCGTACTTCGCTGCGCAAGCCGGGCGCGAGGTCGTGATCACCGAGATGCGCGACGTGGCGCTGGGCGCGAGCAGCCGCAATGCCGGCTTCATGATCACCGGGCTGGACACGTACTATCACACTGCCATCGCCGAATACGGTCACGACAAAGCCAACGAACTGTGGACGCTCTCGCAGAAGACCATCGATTACTGGCTGGGGTTCGCCGAGCGCGGGCATGTCCCGCTCGAACGCTGCGGGTCGCTGCTGCTGGCGGAAAGCGCCGCCGAAGCGCGGGAACTGGTCGCCGCCGCCCGCGCGCTGGATGCCGACGGTCACGCCGCCATCTTCCACGAGCGCGACCCGCTGGGGCGCGGCTACTACGCCGCCATCGAGCAGCCGCTCAACTGCGCGGTGCATCCCTACCTGCTGGCGCAGGCGACGCTGCGCGAGAGCGGCGCGGAATTGATCGCCAACAACGAGGTCTACGCCATCGAGCAGACGCGCCCGGACGCCGTGATGGTACGCACGCGCCTGTATACGTTCGAGGCGCGAAATGTGCTGCTCTGCACCAATGCTTATTCGCCGCGCCTGCACTCGTATTTCGTGGACAAGATCGTCCCGACGCGCGGGCAGGTGCTGGTGACCGCGCCGCTCAAGGAGCGGGTGCTGCACACCTGCGGCTACAGCGATTACGGCTACATGTACTATCGCACCACCTTCGACAACCGCCTGCTGATCGGCGGCGGGCGCAAGCTGTTCGTGGAGCAGGAACACGACACCACCGACGACCGCGTGACTGACCCGGTGCAGCGCTATCTGGAAGCCTACCTGCGCGAACGCTTCCCTGAAGTCAACGCGCCGGTTGATCGGCGTTGGGCGGGCATCATGGGCTTCAGCGTGGATCGGATGCCGCTGGTGGGCACGCTGCCGGGGATGTCGCGCGTCGGCTTCGCGGTCGGCTTCACCGGGCACGGGCTGGCGTTCGGGGCGGGCGTCGCCGAACGCGCCGTCGATCACCTGCTGACGGGCGCAAACCCCGGCGCGGTGAGTGCAACGCGGCTCGGATAATCC
>JADLHH010000089.1 GCA_020848855.1 Anaerolineae bacterium
GCCCTGCCCGCCGAACTGGGCGGCTTGTCGGTCAATCAGTTCGGGGCGCAGTATTTCCACTACACCGCGTCGCAGGCGGAAACCGTCATCATCCGCTTCGACGGCAGCCCGACTGTCGCGCGCCTGCCTATGCCCGCCGACCGCGATCCGGTGGATAAATTCTACTGGGCAGCCGGCGCACCCAACCAGAACCCGACGCTCACCCGCGCCGTCAATCTCGGCGATGCTGCCAGCGCTACGCTGACCTTCGACGCCTGGTATGACCTCGTCCCCGGCTGGAATTATGCATACGTGTCGGTTTCGACCGACGGCGGCGCGACGTGGACGGCGCTCCCGGCGACAACTTCCAGCCCGGACAACCACTTTGGCGTGGCGTATGGCGCGGGCTTTACCGGCGTCAGCAACCCCGCCGAACCGCACCCCTTCCCGATCATGGGCATCGTGATCGACGGCGACGGCATGACCGCCAGCGACGTAGCCCCCGACAGCCCGGCAGCGCAGTCGGGCGTCCTTCCCGGCGACGTGATCATCGGCTACGACAGCCACGAATGGGACGGCGCGCCCAACATCCTCGGCTTGCTGGCAAATTACTCGCCCGGCGACACCCTGCGCCTGTACATCGCCCGCGACAGCGAGCGCCTCGACATCCCGCTGGTGCTCGGCGCGCACCCGACGCGCGTGGTCGAGCCGTCGCCGCTGTGGCAGGCGCAGACGGTCGATCTGTCGCCCTACGCCGGGCAACAAATTCTGCTGCGCTTCGAGACCGTGACCCTGCCGGGGCAGGAAGATCAGGGCTTCGGAATCGACAACATCACCGTCCCTGAAATCGGCTTCGCTGACGACGCCGAGGGCGAGCACGACGGATGGACGCTCGACGGCTGGCAGCAGGTCGATAATATCCTGCCGCAGCGCTGGATCGTGCAGGCGGGGACAACCGGATCGGAGACTACCTATCCCAGCGTGCGCCAGTTGATCGCCGCCGACGATACAACCCCGCGCGGCGAATGGCGGATCGCGCTTCAGCCCAACGAGACGCTAGTTCTGGCGGTGTCGGGCGCGAACGACGACACGACCGAGCGCGCCACATTCAGTCTGGGTGTCAAAGCGAGCGCCGCGTCGTAAAATCGGAAGGCGAGCAGATGAAGATCGCGGTCATTGGCGGCGGGACAGCCGGGCTGGTTACAGCATGGCTGCTGGAAAGCGATCACGAAGTCACCCTCTACGAAAAAGAGGCGCGCCTCGGCGGTCATGCGGATACGCATACTGTCGAGGTAGCGGGCAAGTCGGTCGCCATCGACGCCGGCTTCGAGTTTTTCTCCGCCACCATGTATCCTACGTTTATCCGCCTGCTCAACCTGCTCAACGTCCCGCTGCACACGTATCCGATGACAATCTCGCAGGTGGATACGCGGACAGGGGATGTTCATCTGCTGCCGCCGTTTCACGGGCTGCGCATCTTCCCGGAAATGCTGACGCCGCGAAAAGTCTGCGATTTGCTGCGTTTCCGCCGGGTCATCGTGGCTGCACGCGACATCATGGAGCGCCGGGATACATCGGTGACGACTGAGCAGTTCCTCGACAGTATACCGATGCCGGAACGGTTCAAGTATGACTTCATGTATCCCTTTTTTCAGGGAAACTGGGGGGTTTCGCTGGACGAGATCAAATCCTTCATGATCTACGACGTGGCGCGTTACACCTATCTGAACCTGCCAGCCGGGATAGCGCCGCGAGACTGGGTAGAAGTCGTCGGCGGGATGCAGACCTACGTGGCGACGCTGCACAATTCCCTGAAGGCGACGCGCATTCAATCGGGAACGTCCGTCACAGCGGTGAGAACCGTCGATGACGGCTATATGATCGACGACGCGAATGGCGGCTCGGAAGCCTACGACCACGTCGTACTGGCGACCAATGCCAGTCAGGCGGCTGAAGCCATCGCCGCCATCACCGATACGCAGGAAATACGCCGTCTGCTGAACCAGATCACCTACTTTGACACGACCATTGCCGTTCATGGCGACGTTCGGCTGATGCCGCCACAGCGCAAACACTGGTCAGTTGTGAATGTCCGCTTCGACGGGACATACAGCCAGATGACGATCTGGAAAGCGTGGAAAAGCCAGATGCCCGTCTTCAGAAGCTGGATCACACATGACGACCACCTGCCCGACCCGCTTTACGCGCTCGTCAAATACCGCCATCCGCGCATCAATGCCGCGTATTTCGGCGCGCAGAAAGCGCTGCAAGCGTATCAGGGCGTTCGCAATCTCTGGCTGGCAGGGATGCACATGCACGATGTCGACTCTCATGAAAGCGCAGTGATCTCCGCCGTCAAGGTCGCGCAGGCGCTGGCGCCCAACAGTCCGAGACTCAAGCAGCTTCATCCGGCAGTCTGAGTGGCGGTGGCTTAATCGGCGTCGAAGACGTATTCGGTGAAATCGCAGATCGGCTGGTAGCCGATCACCTGATAGATGTGGTTCGAGGTCGGGTTGCGCAGGTCGGTGAACAGGAAGCAGAATTCTCGCCCGGAATCCAGCAGAAGCTGGCTCATCCCGGCGACGCACGCACTGGCATAACCGCGCTGGCGGTATTCCGGCGGCGTGTATACCGGACCGATGCGGATGCCGTGCGGCGTTGGTCCGCCGTAACCGGCATACGAAACCGCGCCGCCGTCGTCCCACACGAAAATGCCGCCCACCCCGGACTGCATCCGGTAGTCAATCGAGCGCTCCACGTCGGCGGAGTCGTGCTGCATATCCGGGAACGCCTCGCGCCGGAATCCCATCTCCCAGCGCACGAGCAAGGGGTGGTCGTCGCTCGTCGCCCGCCGCAGATGCCCCGGCACACCCGTCACCGGGTTGACCTTCGTCAGTCGGAACGAGCGCATCGGCGTTTCGACGCGGTACGACTGCCCACTCAGGCGCGACCATGCCTCGACAAAGGCGCGCCCTTCGTCAGCGGGTCCGTTCGCCGCTGCCAGGACGATGCCCGACGCATGGAGGCTCTCCGCCAGCGCCGGGATCGCGTCTGGCGACTGCGCCAGCGACACAACCAGCGCCCGCTCGACGTTGGTTCGCAGCGCGACGAACTGAATTTCCTCCGCATCTTCGACCAGCGCGAAGATCGCGTCCGGGACGCGCGCCGGATCATTTCGAATCGTGTTGAGCAAGCCAAACGTCAGGTTGTGCTCGGCTTCGCGCGGCAGCAGGTACGGCTCCACCCGTGCGTAAAAGATATTCACATCGTCGAAACGAATGACGTTCATGGCTCAGCCCTTCGCTGACCGCTAAATCGACAGCGGCACGTCGAGGCGAAGCCACGTCCGCCCGATGCGGAACAGCGTCCCCGGTCGCAGGCTGGTGCGCCCGCGCAGCGGGTCTTTCTCGCGCTCGATGAACGTCCCGTTGCGGCTGCGCATATCTTCCAGCCAGAACGACAGCACGAACGGCTCGGAGACCGAATCGCTGGCAGTAACCGCCGTCGAAGCGCACCCCAGCCGGGCGTGCAGGCGCGACACCTGATTATCGAACGGCAGGTGAATGTCGCAACCTTCCCGCCGCCCGATGTTGAGGATCAAATCTTCACCGGGGTCGGGCTGCTCGAAGCGCATCGTCTTGCCGTCGAACGGACCGCTCATATAAGTGATTGAAAGCTCGCGCTCCATCCTATTCCTCGGTTTGAAGCTCGCGCGCCTGCTGGAGTTTGCGCCGCGTTGGCTCGTGCGCCGGGTCAATCATCAGCGCCTTCTCGAAAACTTCGATGGCGCGCGCGTAATTGCCAATCATCATCCAGGCTTCGCCGTCATTATGCCAGAACCACACGTCGTCGTTGTTGTACTTGACCGCCTGCTCGTAACAGTCGAGCGCATCGCTCCAGCGGTTGAGCGCGGCATTCGCCAAGCCGCAGCCATTCCACGCCCAGGCATAGGTCGGGTCGTGGTCGAGCGCGCGGTGGTAGCTCTCGACCGCTTCGGCGTAGCGGTTGAGCCGCCGCAGAACCTGCCCGCGCCGCGCCCATGCCGTCGCGTTACCCGGCAGCGCCGCAATCGCCCGGTCGATCATCGCCAGCGATTCTTCGCGTCGCCCCATGTCGAGCAGCAGGTCGACCATGTTGGTATAGTACCAGATCACCCTGCCGTCTTCATCCAGCGCCCGCTCGTAGCTGGCGAAGGCTTCCTCGCGCCGCCCAAGTGCTTCCAGCGCCAGCCCGCGCCCGTTCCACGCCCAGGCGTAATGCTCGTTGAGCGCCAGCGCCCGGTCGTAGGCTTCCAGCGCCTCGGCGTGGCGGTCGATGCGCCGGTATGCCTGACCGAGCTTCGCCCAGCTTTCGGTGTGATTCGGGTCGAGCCGGGTCGCGTGTTCCAGCACCTCGGTCGCCGCCCGGAAATGACCCAGCGCGACCAGCGCGTCGCCCTGATTGTACCAGTACCACACGTCGAGCGGGTCGAGTTCCATCGCCCGGCGGAAACAGTCGAGCGCCTCGTCATGGCGGTCGAGCGAGGCAAGCGTCAGCCCGCGCCCGTTCCACGCCCAGGCATAGCCCGGCTCCAGTTCGACGGCGCGCGAATAGGCGCGCAGCGCTTCGGCGGGGCGTTCCAGCCGCCGCAAGACCTGTCCCATTTTCGCCCAGGTGCGGGCGTTGCGGTTGTCCAGCTTGAGCGAACGTTCGAGCAAATCGAGCGCCTGCTCGAACTCGTTAAGCGAGATCAGCACATCCGCCTGCCCGAAGATGTAGAGCGCGTCGTCGGGCGCGGCTTCGCCCGCCCGCTGGTAGGCTTCCAGCGCGCGGTCGTACTGCTTCAGCGCTTCCAGCGCAATTCCCTGCTCGTTCCACGCCCAGGCGTAGCCCGGCTCCAGCGTCGTCGCGCGCTCGTACGCCTTCAGCGCCTCGTCGTAACGCCCCAACTGGCGCAGGACATTCCCCTTTCGCGCCCAACTGCGGGCGTGATTCGGGTTGGCTTCGATGGCATTCTGCAGCGCGGGCAGCGCCTCGTCGTAGCGACCGAGCAGCGCCAGCACGTTGCCCTGGTTGTACCAGTGCCACACGTCCACCCCGCCCGCCTGCGCCGCCGAGCGGTAGGCTTCGAGCGCTTCTTCGTAGCGTTCAAGCTGTTCGAGGACGATTCCCTTGCCGTTGATCGCCCAGGCGTAGTCCGGCTGCACCTGAATCGCGCGGTTGTAGGCGTCAAGCGCTTCTTCGTGGCGGCGCAGATAGCGCAGCACCTGCCCCAGCTTCGCCCAGCTAAAGGCGTGCTGCGGATCGACCCGCGTCGCCTGCTGCGCCGGCTGCAAGGCGTCTTCGTACTGCCGCAGCTCGACCAGCATTTCGGTCACGTTGTACCAGTGCCACACTTCATCCGGCTGGTAGCGCGCCGCCCGCTTGAACGAGAGCAGCGCTTCCTTGTAATTGCCCTGCGCCTTCAGCACCAAGCCAAAGCCGTTGTGCGCCCATGAGTACGTCGGGTCGAGCCGGATCGCCTGTTCGTAGGCGAAGCTCGCCTGCGTGAAATCGCCCTTTATCCGGTAGATTTGCCCCAGCTTCGCCCAGCTATTCGGGTGCGCCGGGTCAACTTCCAGCGCCTTGTTGAGCGCGAAGATTGCTTCAGCTTCGTGACCGAGGTTGTGGAGCGCGTCCGCCTGGTTGTACCAGTTCCACACGTCTGCCGGGTCGATGTCGGCGGCGGTGCGGTAGCAGGCGAGCGCGTCCGGCACTCTGCCCAGCCGTTCCAGCACCATGCCGCGCCCCTTCCACGCCCAGGCGTAGCGTGGCTGGATACGCAGCGCTTCGCCGTAGCTTTCGAGCGCTTCGGGGTAGCGTTCCAGCAGGCGCAGCGTGCGTCCCTTGCGCGCCCATGCCCAGGCGTAATCCGCCTGCAGGCTGATGGCGCGGTCGTAGGCTTCGACCGCTTCGGCATAGCGACCGAGTTCGGTCAGCGAGTAACCCTTGTCCATCAATTCGCGCGCTTCGAGCGCCGGACCGGCGACTTCCAGCACCGGCGGCTGCCCGACCACTTCCTGATACAGCAGCGCCAGCGTGTCGGCGATTTCGCCCCACGACGCCGGACGATCCGCCGGGTTTTTGGCGAGGCACTTCAGCACCAGCGCGCACAACTCCGGCGGCAGCGCCGCCGCGTCGATTGCCGAGAAGGCGGGCTGCTCGTTCAGATGCGCGTTCACCCAGTCCTCGAACTTGCGTACCGTGAAGACGTGCCGCCCGGTCAGCATTTCATACAGCAGGCAGCCGAACGAGTAAATGTCCGAGCGCACGTCCACGTCCTGCGACCGGCACTGCTCCGGCGAAATGTAGGGCGCGGTTCCGAGGATCGCGCCGACGCGCGTCAGCCGCTCGCTGGGGTCGATTTCGCTGGCGAATTCGAGGTCGACCAACGTCTCCTGAATGTCGAGCGAGCGCACCAGCCCGAAGTCGGTCACTTTGGCGATGCCGTCGTGCGTGACGAGGATGTTGGCGGGCTTGAGGTCGCGGTGAACCAGCCCCGGCACGCGCCGGGTGGCGTGCTGCATCCCCAGCGAGATGTGTAGCCCGAATTCGATGGACAGCGGCAGCGTCATCCGCTTGTGCTCGATCCAACTGCGAAGGTCCGGCTCCAAGCCTTCAGGACCGCTGATGTGCTCAAGGATGATGTACGGTCGCCCGCCGATGTTCTGCACCAGCCGCGCCTGCACGATGTAGCGATGCTTCTCCAGCCGAATCCACGTCACCGCTTCCTGCACGAAGCGGGCGACGGCGCGCTCATTTTCGAGAACGCGGCTCTGGAAGCTCTTGAGCGCGACCGGCTCGCGCTGCTCGTGGTCGTAGCACAGGTAGACGACACCCATCCCGCCCCGGCGCACGTCGGCGACTTCGTAACGCCCTTCGATGCGGTCGCCAATCACGAACTCGCCGGTTTCGGCGCGGCTTTCGCGCGAGCGCGGGGATTCCGGCGGGATAGTGGTGTGCGTCGCCGACTCATGTACGGCATCCTGCCGCTCGAACAGTGACGACGGAAGCTGCTCCACCCGCGTATCACTGAGCGATTCCAGTTCATCGGAAAGCGGCGTATCTTCCGGCACGGCGAAATCGGTCATCACCGTCTCGCTCTGGAAGACGACGCTGTGGTCGCCATAGGCGACGGTGTGGTCATCGGCGCGGATGCTCATGCTGCTCATCCCGCGATACAGATCGAGCAGTTCGGTGACCGTTCCTTCGGTGAGGATGTCTTCTTCTTCGCCGACCGCCCACAGCACGACGGCGACGTTGCGGCGCATCGGGTACACCCGCGCGGCGATCACCAGCCAGTTCAGGTAATCGGACGTGGCGCGGCGCGCCCGGTCGCGGTCGAACGGGGTCGTGGCTTCTTCCTGCGCCCGGCGGTAGGCGATCAGCGCCTTGCCGACGTAGAACACCAGCAGGCGTCCATCTTCGGTCAGCGACAGCCGCGCGCACAGGTCGCCCAGCGCGAACAGGTCGTTCACGTCGCTGCGGCGCAGCGCCAGCCGTCCCAGCGTCCGCACTTCGGTGTTGGGGTCGGTGGCGAACGGATCGCGCTGGTCGAGCGTGTGATGCCGGCGCAGCACATCCCGAATCTGCTCCGGCGTCAGGTCAACCGGCTGTCGCCCGGTCTGAGGGACTTCAGGATTCACAGCCGGCTTACCAGTCTTTCTCGATCACCAGTTCGCCGTAGCTCACGATGATTTCGAACAAATCGGTTGCCAGGACAGCAGGCTTGCGGTGCTGATTCTCACCAATTTCCATGCCAATTACATCGGCATTGAAGATGCGCGGATCGTAGTCGTCTTCGAATATTTGCCACGACAGCAGGTGAAAATCCCTGAAAATCAAGCGGAACGCCCGACCCTCGTCGTAATCAGCGATGATTTCCAGCGCGTGCGCCGCAAA
Organism: Anaerolineae bacterium; assembly: GCA_020848855.1. The sequence goes on from JADLHH010000089.1 coordinate 7,900, forward strand.
ATTCAGGTTCACCTGGTTGATGAGCCATGCCCCGTCGCTCAACTTCAGGGCTTCCAGCGCCAATTCAGTTTGTGCTGTCATCGATTACCACCCATTCCTGCTCATTTCGCGGGAGATTATGCCACGCTCCTGAGTACATTACCGTACCTGATGCAATGCCGATCCGAAGTCCTCTGAAAGGATTTCCATCAGCGTCATAAATCGGAAACGGAATACGAATGATCTGACCATTCGGTCGAATCCATACTTCCGAGCCGTCCTTGAATTGATAACGCCGATACCCGCCTTCCGTAATCGACCTGCGTTCCAGTTCCGGGTGACTGCCCAGATATTCGTCCACTTCCGCGAGAGTCCATCCATCGAGGCTGCCAAACGTGGATACCGTGCCGAATCCACCGGGAATGCCGGTGGGTTCGCGCTTTCCCGTCACGAATGAACCTGCACCGTGAACGACAGCCGGTCGTCTTCAACCTCGGCGATGATCGTATCACCGGGCATGAACGCATCTTCGACGATCTGCGCGCTCAAGGGGCGCGTCAGCAGGCGCTCGATGGCGCGGCGCAGCGGGCGCGCGCCGTTGATCGGGTCGAAGCCTTTTTCGAGGATCAGCGCCCGCGCCGGGTCGGTAAGCTGGAGCGTCAGCTTTTGCTCGCGCAGCCGCTTATACAGGTCGCCAAGCTGCAGGTCGAGGATTTGGCTCAGCGTGTCGGTGGACAGCGGGCGGAAGGTGACGACTTCGTCGAGCCGGTTGAGGAATTCCGGGCGGAAGAAGCGGCTCAGGTGCGCCGAATAATCGACCTCGCGCGTCGACTGCACGAAGCTGAGCGACGGGCGCGCGCCTTCTTCCGTGCCGATATTGCTGGTCATGATGAACACGGCGTGACGCGCGTCAACTTTGCCGCCGTGCGCGTCGCTCAGGCGTCCTTCGTCGAACACCTGCAGGAAAATATCGAAGACTTCCGGCGCGGCTTTCTCGACTTCGTCCAGCAGCACGACGCTGTACGGGCGGCGGCGCAGCGCTTCGGTAAGCTGCCCGCCGCGCTGAGCGTCTTTGTAGCCGGGCGGCGAGCCGATCAGCCGGGCGACGGTATGCGCGTCGTGGAACTCGGACATGTCCAGCCGGAGCATGGCGTCGTCGCTGCCGAACAGGAAATTCGCCAGCGCCCGCGCCAAC
>JADLHH010000090.1 GCA_020848855.1 Anaerolineae bacterium
TGTGCCGGTATCGAGACGTGCGCTGTGATCGCCCCACTGATTGATGATGTACTTGCTGTTGGCGCCGCCGCCGCTCGACGCTGCCGAAGACCCGATCAGGTCGGTGCCGGTCGAGTCGTCAATCCACAGGCGCACGCCGTCGTCCGAGACCGTGTTGAAGCTGTATGTGCCGGCTGTGAGCGTCACGCTGCGCGTCCACCGGGCGAGGAACGTGTCGTCGAACGTGATATCATCAGAGCCGTTATTCAATGGTCGCTCTGGGTCGACCCAGTTGAAGTTGACATCGGAGATGATTTCTGGACCAATCTTCGGTCCCGTTTGGACGAACGGATCGGTTGGCAGATAGTTCGTCTCCGAGACAAGCATGGTCGAGTAGGTTGACGGCGAACCGCAGCCAGAACCCGAATATCCCAGCCCCTCGCAGTCGAAATACGTGCCGACCCACGACGTGCCGCCGAAGTCGGCAGCGCTTGTGCCCGTGCCGGCGAAGTAGTTCTGCCCCAGCCCCCACGTGCCTTCGGCGACCCAGTTCACGAGGCTCTGTCCGCTGTCGCTGAAGGGCAGGGTGTACTGGTTCGGGCTGTACGTGAACGCCACTTCGTCAACATACATGCCGTCCGCCGTGCCGCCGGCTGTGGCATTGGAGACGACGAAGCGCACGCGAATGCGCTTGCCGATGAAGCTCGTCAGATCAACCTGACCGCGCTGCCAGGTGACGACGCTGGTATTGGTGATTGGGGTGGCGGCGGAGTTATCCAGCATGACGGGTCGCGCTGACCATGCCGACCAACCGCCAATCTGGTCGTAGCTGCTCTGGTTCGAGCCGGTCGTGCCGTCCTGATAGGCGATCTCGACGCGGAAGTTGGCGTCGCTGCCGATAGCATAGCGCGTCCAGAACGTCAGCGTCGGGTACGAGCCGCTGGCTGTGCTGGTCATGTCGATCTGCGGCGACAGTTCCAGCACCGAGAAGGTGTACGGACTGTAATTGCTGCCGGGGCTGTCGGTCAGCGCCTGCGACCCGGTGCGGGTGTAGCCCGACGTGCTGGTGCTGTCCCACGCCCCGCCGTGATACCACCGCTCTTGCCACGGTCCGGCGAAGTTGGTGGCGCTTTCGATGCTGTCTACGAACGCGCCGTTACCGCCGGAGCCGACAGACCACAGCTTGTGGACCTGCGTCGCGCCGTTGTGGATGTAGATATTGTCGACATACACGCCGTCCGCCGCCGTCGCCGAGCCGGGCGCCAGCACGAACCGAATCTTGATATCGTCGTCGTCGTAGATCGGCGACGGCGAATCGCCGTTTCCGGTGATCGTCGCCCACGACTTGCCCGTGACATTTTCCAGCGCCGTCACCAGGTTGATTTCGGCGCGCTCCCAGGCGTTCTGTGTCCTGAAGCTGCTGTCCGAGGCGCTGTCGTACGTCCAGATCGCATCCCACCCGGTCGCCTGTGTCCACAATTCGACCCGGAACGAGATGCCGGACTGGACGCCGCGCTGGTGCCAGAATTCGAGGATCGGGTTGCTCGCCGCCGGATGCACCAGCGTGTTGTTCGGCGAGTCGTGATTCAGGTCGATAGCATAGTGTAGTTGCAGGATTTGCGTATCGTTCGGATCGTAGGTCGTGAACGGGCTGTCGGCATAGGCGTTGGCGCTGCCGTTCACGCCGCCTTTTTCGGTCGTCACACCCCATTCGCCGCCGATAGCATCCCACCAGTCGGCGGTGTCTGCCGGGCTTTCGGCGCTGTCGGCGAACGGATAGGCGAAGAACGGCGACGGGTTCTCGCGCTCGATCTGAATATCGTCGATATACCAGCCGTCCCCGAAAGCTGTGGCGGCTCCATCGACGTACAAGGCGAAGCGCAGCCGGAATTTTTGCGTCAGCGCGTTCGGGATGTTGGTCAGATCGATCTCGACCGGGTGCATCGTCAGATTGGTGCGGTTCGCCCCGGTCGGGGTGGTGTAGTCGATCAGGACGCCCTGCGCCGGGATGTCGATCCAGGTGTCGGGCAGCTCGTCGTTGAGATCATTCGTGTACTGTACGCGGATGCTGGCGTTGGGCTGAATGTCGAACGCCTGCCAGAACGTGAGCAGCGGCACGCCGGTATCGCCGTCCGTGTCGCTGGCGGGAACCGCCGGAAGGCGGGAAGTGGTCAGGTCGATGGGGTATCTGAATTCCAGGTAATGCACGCGCTGCTGACCGGTCGCCGCCTGCGAATGATCCTGATAGTTGCCGGTCGGGCTGTCGTCCCACGCCATGCCGCTGTGCGCGTTGGTCGTCGTCAGATCCCAGCGCCACGCCTCGGTCGTGTTCGGCAGCGAATACTTGTTAATCAGCCGATTCGAGTCGCCGTCGAAGATGAAGTCGTCCATCTGGTCAGCGTCGTCGAGCGTCCAGCTATCGCGCACCGTGAAGGTGTTGGTGGGCGTGGTGTCGTCCACGATTTCGAGATCGTCGATGTACCAGCGCACCGGGTTGCCGCCGCCGCCCGCGCCGCTGCTGATCACGAAGCGAAGGGCAACGTACTCAGCGCCTGCCGTCAGCGCTGGCGCTTCCGCTCGCAGGTCGATCTGCTGGCGCGTCCAGTTGTAGTTTGCACCGGACGTGTGCAGCGGGATTGTTTGCCAGTTAAAAGCGCCGCGATCCACGCCGCCGGAACCATCGGGCGTATATTTACCCACCTGCAGCGCCACCGACATGCCCGACCCACCGGAGAAGTCCCAGATGTCCCAGAAGCTGAGCATGATGGGGTTCGTCTTGCCGGTGATGTCCACGTAGCCGCGCAGTTCCAGATAGCACGTCTGGTTGGCGGGCCACGTATCGCTGCCGGGGTTTTCGTCGAACTGCCACGAGATTGACACGGGATCGTTGGCGTTGCCGCTGCGCTCCCAGGTGCAGGTGCTGGGATTGCCCGCCGGGTCGTCGGGGTTGATCTGGGTGATGGTGGTGGTCAGGCTGAACCCGGCGGTGCTGGAGGCATTGTCGCCATACTCAAAGACGATGGTGTGCGGCGGTCCCGCCAGCAGCGTGCGGGTGATCGACGTGGTCGTGCCGTTGACGTTGAGTTCGGTGCTGCCGTCGATGATCAGACGACCGTAGCTGGACGCGGAAATGTTGAAGATGACCGACAGATCGGAATCGAGGTCGACTAGACGTGTGAAGCGCGCGCCGTAGTCGTCGGTATTCGTCACGCCGGTTCCCGGCGGCGTTCCTGCGCCCCAGTTCATGCCGAGATCGGAGACTTCGTGCAGGGTTGTGCCGACCAGCGATGACGAATCGAGCGACCAGCCGGTGGGGTTCGTACGGTTGTTGAGATTATTAAACCACTCGCCTGTCCACGAAGCATCGTTATCCAGGTACAAGCCGCCGTCCAGACGCCACCACAGCGGGTTGCTGACCTGGTCGACGTGCGGGACTTCGAACGCGATGTCGGTGATGGTCGCCGACGGACCGGGCGTGTTGGTTGGGGTGTTAGTCGGCGTGTTGGATGGCGTGTTCGATGGCGTATTGGTCGGCGTATTTGACGGCGTGTAGGTCCAGGTCGGCGTGTTCGTCCAGACAGGACCGGAACCGGACGCCGGACGCCGGATTGGGGTCGGGAAGGGGGTTTCGCCCTGCGGATGTTGGGCGACCCATGTCACCGTCGCCCAGAACAGCGGCGGGTTGCCGCCTTCGCCGGCGAGGTCGGGCGCGGTCGAACCGCACGACCCCCCCTGTGGTGATGCCGTGTCGCCGCCGATATTGTGGACGACGTTGCAGAAAACGTTGCCGATCGCGGGACCGGTGGCGGCGATGGCGAAGCCAAACGCGATTGCCAGCAGCACCAGAATCAGAGCGTACTCAACCATCGCTTGACCACGATTTTTCGGTTGTCGCTCGCTCGTGTTTAACTCGACCATACGCTATCCTTGTCGCATCGGCGCGGCGGCGTGCCTGCGCGCAGGATGATCCTTTATCCCCTTTTCCTATGTTATCCAATAGTCGCGATTTCTGAGCGAAATGTTTGTGTGAAAGTTGTTCTAATGCTTAAACAATTTCGTTCGCCAGGGAAAAGCCGGCGTGTTATCCTCTAACTAAATCGGTTTTGCCCAACATGCTCCGAGCGATGAGCAGGGGAGGTGATTGCGATGACGGCAACAATTCTGGACGGCGCTGCGATTGCCGAGGAGATGCGCGTGGAAATCGCGCGGGAAGCGGCGCGTTTCACCGAACAGTTCGGTTACGCGCCGGGGCTGGGGGTGGTGCTGGTGGGCGATAATCCGGCGTCGGCGCAGTACGTCCGCATGAAGCGGCGCGCCTGCGAACGCGCCGGCATTGTGTCGTTCGCCCACGAGCTGCCCGCCGACAGCACGCAGGCGGAAGTGGAAGCGGTGGTGCGGGGTTTGAACGACGACCCGCGCGTGCATGGGATACTGATCCAGCTTCCCATGCCGGATCATATCGACGAGGAAGCGGTGCTGCGGCTGGTGAGTATCGAAAAGGATGCCGACGGCTTGCACCCGGTCAACGTCGGGCTGCTGGCGATGAAGGGGCGCGACCCGCTGTTCACGCCTGCCACGCCGACCGGCTGCATGGAACTGCTGAAGCGCAGCGGCGTGGCGCTCAACGGCGCGAACGCGGTCGTAATCGGGCGCAGCAATCTGGTGGGGATGCCGGTGGCGCTCATGCTGATCAAAGCGAATGCGACGGTGACGCTGTGCCACAGCCGCACCCGTGATATCGCTGAGATCGTGCGCCGCGCCGATGTGGTGATCGCCGCGATTGGCAAGCCGCAGTACGTCCAGGGCGACTGGCTCAAGCCGGGGGCGGTGGTCATCGATGTGGGCACGAACCGCATTGATGATCCCAACGACCCACGCGGCTATCGCTGGGTGGGTGATGTCGATTACGACGCCGCGCTCAAGGTTGCCGGGGCGATCACCAAAGTGCCGGGTGGCGTCGGTCCGATGACAATCACGATGCTGCTGGTCAACACCATGAAATCCGCGTGGCGGCTGGCGGAAGCGACGAGGACTGAGCGCTGAGGACTGAGTTAGGAGTGCCGCCTGAGTTAACCATCTCATCCGTTCCAGAGATGGCTTTTCTCAGCCCTCAGTCCTTTTTGCTTAGTCCATAGCCCTCAGTCCTATCTTGGCGCTTCACGCCAGCGCGTGCTAAACTGAACACTTATTCTCTCCCGCCAGGACGACGCCCATGACGACGCTGCTGGTCAAATCGATCCATACGCTGGTGACGATGGACGCCGAACGTCGTGAGATCAACAACGGCGCGATGTTCATCCGGGATGGCGTGATCGAAGCGGTCGGCACCGAAGCCGATATGCCCGTCGAGCGCGCGCACCGCCAGATCGAGCTTCCGCAGCACGTCGTCGTCCCCGGTTTGGTCAACACCCACCATCACATGTACCAGAGCCTGACGCGCGCCATCGCGCAGGATCATGAGCTGTTCGACTGGCTGCGCACGCTCTACCCGATCTGGCAGCGCATGAACGGCGAGGCGATCTATACGTCAGCGAAACTGGCGATGGCGGAGTTGATGCTCTCCGGCTGTACCACGTCGAGCGACCACCTTTATACCTACCCGAATGACTCGAAGCTGGACGACGAAATCCGCGCTGCCCGCGAAATCGGCATTCGGTTTCACGCGGCGCGCGGCGCGATGAGCGTCGGCGAGAGCAAGGGTGGGCTGCCGCCGGACTCGATGGTCGAGGGTGAAGAAAACATCCTGATCGACATGCGCCGCGTCATCGAGGAATTTCACGACGCGGCGCGCCATTCGATGCTGCGCATCGTGATCGCGCCATGCTCGCCGTTCAGCGTCAGCCAAAACCTGATGCGCGAAGCGGCAGCGCTGGCGCGGAGCTACGGCGTGCGCCTGCATACCCATCTTGCCGAAACGCCCGGCGATGTCGCCTACAGCCTCGAAAAATTCGGCACGCTGCCCGGCGACTACGCCCGCGACGTGGGCTGGGTCGGCGACGACGTGTGGCACGCTCACTGCGTCTGCCTGAACGAGCGCGAGATCAGCCTGTTCGCCAAGACCAACACCGGCGTCGCGCATTGTCCCAGTTCAAATCTGCGGCTTGGCTCCGGCATCGCGCCCATTCGCAAGATGCGCGACGCAAAGGTGAACGTCGGCTTGGGCGTCGACGGCTCGGCGTCGAATGACGGCGGGCATTTGCTCAACGAGGCGCGCATGGCGATGCTGTTGGCGCGGGCGGGCGGCAACCCCGCCGGGCTGAAAGCGCGCGAGGCGCTCGAAATCGCCACGCTTGGCGGCGCGGCGGTGCTGGGGCGCGACGACATCGGCGCGCTTGCGCCGGGCATGTCCGCCGATGTCGCCGCTTACCGGCTCGATACGCTGGCGTTCACCGGCGCGCAGCATGACCCGGTCGCGGCGCTGGTGCTGTGCGCGTCGCAGAACGTCGATTTTTCGATGATCAACGGGCGCGTCGTCGTCCGCGACGGCGTGCTGCAAACCGTCGACCTGCCGGTGCTGATCGAGCAGCATAACGCGATCTCACGCCGCCTGATCCGGGGTGAGACGTGAGCCTGCGGCTGGGCGTTATGGTCGCCGTGATCGACGACAGCGGCGCCGTACTGCTCTCGCAGCGCGATGACCTGAATATCTGGACGCTGCCGGGCGGTCGGCTGGACGCGGGCGAGCGCCTCGAAGACGCTGCTGCCCGTGAAGTGCGCGAGGAAACCGGCGTCACCGCCGGCATCGAGCGCGGGGTGGGGTTGTACTACTACGCTGGCTGGCGGCGTATGAACGTGCTGTACGCCGGGTTTCCGCTTGGCGGCAGCCTGACCGCCAAGACGCGTGAGACCAGCGGCAACCGCTACGTTCCGCCCAAATCGCTGCCCGGCGATATCACCGGGGTGCGTGAAGCGCTGGCGGAAACTCGCCCGTCGCCGGTCGTCATCACCTCGACCCGCCGCGAACGGCTGCGCCTGCGCGCTCGCTTCGGCAGGCGGTGGCTGGTCAACTGGCTGACCGGGCACCCGGAGCCGAAATTTCCGAGGTTCGACGTGCGCGCTGTCGCCCTGATTCTGGGCGATAACAGCCGCCGCGTGCTCACGCTTCCCGCCGATCACGCGCTGGAAGGCGCGAACGGGCTGCGCGCGCTGCCGCGTGTGGTCTGCGACGGCGCGGTTGCTCCCTGGGAGCAGCTCGCCGAACGGGTGCGGCTCACGACGGCGCTTAAGCTGAATTTTCAGTGGGTCGGCTTGTGGGAAGACACCGAGCGCGGCAAGGTCGAGTTCGTGTTCGCAGCGACCGCGCCCGAAGGCGAGCTTCCCAACGGCGCGCAGTGGACGGCGGCGCGTAATGCCGCCTTCGGCGACCGTGATGCGCTGTACGTGCGTTATGTGAGACCGAGCTATGCGCGTGATCCGGTGTGGACGCTGGCGAACCGCGACGACACCATCCACATGATCACGCTGAATCGCATGAAGGAGGCGAGCCTATGACGCTGTCGCAGACACTGGCACAGCGAATCGCCGTCGCGCGTGGGGATATCCCGGCGCAGTTGATCCTGCGTAACGCGCGGCTGGTCAACGTGCTTTCCGGCGAAATCTATCTGACCGATATCGTGATTGACGGCGGCGACGTGGTCGCGCTCGAAAGCGGCTACGAGGCGCAGCAGGTGATCGAGCTGGGCGGGCGCTACGTGTGCCCCGGCTTCATCGACGCGCACGTCCACATCGAAAGCAGCTTATGCACGCCGCCGGAGTTTTCGCGGGCGGTGCTGGCGCACGGCGTCACGACCGTCGTCACCGACCCGCACGAAATCGCCAACGTGCTCGGCTTGGAGGGTATCCGCTTCATGCTGGAGCGCGCCAAACACGGACCGATCAACATGTTCGTGATGGCGTCAAGCTGCGTCCCGGCGACCGATATGGAGACCAGCGGCGCGCGCCTCGAAGCCGAGGATTTAGCGCCGCTTCTCAACGACCACTGGGTGCTGGGGCTTGCCGAGATGATGAACTATCCCGGCGTAATCTACGGCGACGAGGGCGTACTTGACAAGCTCGACCAGTTCAAAGACCGTGTGCTGGACGGACACGCGCCGGCGGTGCGCGGCAAGCCGCTCAACGCCTACGTCGCCGCCGGCATCGTCAGCGACCACGAATGCACGACCGTCGATGAGGCGCTCGAAAAGCTGCGCCTCGGCTTGACGATCTTCATCCGCGAAGGCACGACCACGCATAA
>JADLHH010000091.1 GCA_020848855.1 Anaerolineae bacterium
CCGCCGTGCCGGGATTCGCTCCCGTGTCCCAGCCGTTATGCTTATCGACCGAGCCATCCCCCTGCACGTCGTTCTGCCCGCGCGTCCACCAGTAATTCTCCATCGGTATCGGGAACTCGTCGCCCTTTCTCAATCCGTATGCCGACCCATCTCCCTGGACGCTCAGGTAGTCGTGACGCACCCAACCCCTGCCGGATGCCGTCTGCACCTGCACCCACAGGTAGCTCGTCCCCGACTGCGGCTGCACCCCCAGAATTTTCACCTGATCGTGATACGCCAGCCGCGCCTTGACCTTGCCGTTGATCGGCGTTTCGCGCAGGTTCAGGCTGGTTCTGGCGACCACCGTCGCCATCAGGTCGCCGGTCGGCGTCGGGGTGGGCGTGGGTGTCGGATCCGGCGTCGGGTCGGGCGTTGGGTCAGGGGTTGGTATCGGGTCAGGCGTCGGCGTGACGACCCCGCCGTCCGGCAGCAGTTGGCGCAGCAGCCCGAAGGCATACGCCGCCTGCGTCAGGTTGGGATAGCCGAAGCTCGTGCCATCCCCCTGCACCGAAAGCAGGTCGTCGCGTATCCAGCCGGTGCGTCCGTCGGTGAACCGCAGCCGAAACCAGTTGTACACCTTGCCGTTGTAGCCGTTGTTGACCTGATCCGGCTTGACTTCGAGGACGGGCAGGTTGTTGGTACCGATCTTCGACTGGAAGACCACCGCCACCGTGCCTGTCCCCGGCTGCGCGCGCACGTTGACGCTGCCGAGCGTCGGGATATTCGGGTTGCCGCTCACATGGGCGATAAAAGTTGCCATCGTTCGTCCTCTTTAGTGCTGAGTGCCGAGTACTGAGTGCTGAGAAATACTCGATACTCTCGATAGTATAGGCGTATGTCTGTAGCAGCGCTTTTGACTCAGCACTCGGTACTCAGCACTCAGCACTGGTATATTTCATCACCTGCCGGATCAGCACAGTGTACTCGGTGTGCGTTCGGTTCGTCAGCCCAATGACGCCCGTGAAGCCCTCGCCCGCGAACAACCCGGTGAAGCGGTACGGCAGCGGCAGCGACGGGATCACCAGCATCTTGCCCTCGGCAGCCTGGTATTTTTTGCGTCCTACCAGCGCCCGCCGCCCCGCTTCGACATCACGAGGCGGCAGCAGCGGGTAATCCTTCACCGCCCGCACCTCCGACCAGCGCACGAACCGTTCGCGCCACACGCGCGGGTGAATGGTGATCCCATCCGGCGCGATGCTCACCGCCGGTGTCGCGCTCGTCAGCATCATCACCGGCGCGATCATCGCCAGCGTGACCAGCCCGCTGAGCAGGAACAGCGGCAAGCCGTACAGCGCCAGCGCCACCTGTCCCAGCGCGGCGGCGATCATCACCACCACCAGCGCGACCCCACCATACTGAGCCAGCCGGTCGCTCGCCGGGTGGGGATGTACATGCGTCGATCCCATATCAGTTGCTGAAAACCTCGAACCAGTAGTTGCCCGGCGCGCCTTCCGCCAGCCAGCCGGTGAGTCCGGTCGCCACGATGCGCACCTGCCACCAGTTGTAGCCGTCGGCGCACACCGACTCGTCGCTGATCACGTCGAAGGCGATGCCGTCGAGCAGATTGGCGACCACCGCCGCCGACGTGCCCGGCGCGGCGCGCAGTCGGCGCGGGACGCCGTCACGGTAGGTCACTGCCGCCCGCGTTCCCGCGTGCAGGCGCAGCGCCGCCAGACACTGCGGCGCGATTTCGCCGCTGCTGGTCAGCCCCTGCACGAAATACTCGCCCGGATACCCTTCGGCGATCCAGCCATCCACCAGCGCCGTGGTATTGCCGTAGGGCACGCGCACCCGCCACCAGTTCAGCCCGTTGAAGCAGCGCGGACCGTCGATCACGGTGATCTGCATCCCGCTCAGGATCGTGGTGATCACCGTCGAAGTGCTGTCCGGCTCCGACCGTACCCGCGATCCGGTAATCGCCTGCACCTGCCCGCCGATGGTGATCCCATCCTGCGGCGCGGCGCAGTTGGTCGTGCGCGGGTCGATTGCCACTTGCAGGAAATAGCGTCCCGGCTTGCCTTCGACCACCCAGCCCGGCTCGCCGCCGCCAGAGACGTGCCACCAGTTATAGCCGTCAGCGCATACCGGACCCGAATCCAGCGTCAGGATGACCGGGTCGGCGTAGTAGTTGACGAGCGCGCCCGAAAGCGATGGCAGATGCCGGACGTTGACGCCGCCGCGCAGGAACACGTCGCCGCCCACCGGCAGCGCCAGCGGCGCGTAACAGCCATTCCCCAGCGTGGGGACGGCGGTGGGACCCGGCGGCGCGGTCGCAACGATGATGACCGGCACCGTCGGCGTACCGGGGATGGCGGTCTGCGCCGCGATGGGCACGCCGACCACCAGCACGGCGATCAGCAGGAGCAGAAGAAGAATCGCATTTGCACGCATGGAGAAGCCCTCCTCGTTCCACCCCATTGTAGCCGATTCAGGCAATCCCCGCTGTGAGGCGCGAGAGGTAAATCCTGAGGAAATGTGCTGTAGGGGCACGACATGTCGTGCCCAGAAATTTCTAGCTATTTCCAAGCAGCTCGATCAGCCTGCGTCCCGCCGCCATGCCGGACAGCGCCGCGCCTTCCACGCGCGGCTCGCCGAACGCATCGCCCGCGAACACCAGCGGCGCGGGCAGGTCGGCGGCGACGAAACAGCGCTCCGGGTAAATCTGCTCCGGCTGCGAGTAGCGCCAGCGCTTCAACTGCGCCTCGACGATCTGGGCGTCGCCGATCACCGGCAGCAGGTCGACTTTCAGCGCGTTGAGGATTTGCTCGTCGCTGCGCTCCCACAACTGGCGGCTGTAAGTCGTGCCCGCCTGCGCCGTCAGGATGACCGCGCCCGGCGAAATCCCTTTGCGGTGGTTGTCGGCAATCCAGTGGACGTTGGCGTGTGGGCGCTGGATCGCGCCCGGCGATGGCAACCGGATCACCCGGTCGAGCCGGAACATGCCGGTCAGACTGGGGCTGTACTGGATGGCTTCGAGCGCTTTGCGGTCGTCCGGGTTCAGTGGGACGGCGTTCAGCAGTCCGAGCGACTCCGGCACGGGCGGCGTCAGCAGGACTGCTTGCGCCCGCTGTGACGAGCCGGACACGTCTGTGATCTGCCAGCCGCCGTTGGCGGGCTTGACCGCTGCCAGATTGACCTTCAGCCGCGTGTCCAGCCCCTTCGCCAGATGCTTGGCAAGCGCGTTCATGCCGCCGCGTACCGCATAGCGTGGGTGTCCGTCGCGGCTGACCGATAGGCTGCCGTCGCTCCATCCCCGCGACCATTCGAATACCAACCCTTCGGTGATCCAGCGCTCGACAAACGCGCCGAACGCCGGGTCGCGCACTGTGAAGAACTGCGCGCCGTGATCGGCAACCCCGCCGCCGATGCGCCGCGTCGCCAAGCGTCCGCCGACGCTGCGCCCCTTATCGACCACGATTACGCGCGCTCCCTGCTCGACGAGTGTTCTCGCCGCCATGAGACCTGCCAGTCCCGCGCCGACGACCAGTACATCTGTGGCGATTGCCTGCGTCATCCGTTTGCCGCCTTCAGAATCGGAATAAACTACCCGAAATTGTAGCGCAAAACCGGTAACAGCTTAAATGACAAGGGGTAGGCGGCGAAGGTGATACATCTCACCACTGGCAGCCTGATCGCGCCGCCCATCTCCTATTGTACGCGCCCTGGCGTTTTGTCTAGCTACACCTGTGCGACGGATGTACACTTTTTTCGGGGAATGGGCGCTCATGGGTCACGCGGAGCGAACGTTGTAGGGGCGAGACATGTCTCGCCCCCTCTTTGTGCCCCAACCGTTCTTGTTTTTACTCAGCACTCGGCACTCATCGCTCAGCACTTCTTTTACAGCCCGTAAATCTCGCTGTACTTGTTGTGCAGGTACTGCATGTAATACGTGCAGTCGATGCTCTCGCCGGTGACGCGCTGCGTCAGTTCTTCGGCGGTGAACTTGCGCCCGTGCCGGAGGATGTTCTCGCGCAGCCAGCCCAGCAGCGTGTCGAATTTGCCGGCGGCGATCTCGTCCGGGATGTTCGGATGATCCTGCAGCGCCTTGCGGTAATACTGCGCCGCCAGCAGGTTGCCGATGGCATAGGTCGGGAAGTAGCCCATCAGCCCCATCGACCAGTGGATATCCTGCAGCACGCCGACGCGGTCGGTGGGCGGCGCGATGCCGAAGAACGTCTCGAAGCGGTCATTCCATTCTTCGTTCAGATCGCTGACCTTGACCTTCCCGGCGACCATCTCCATTTCCAGTTCGAAGCGCAGCATGATGTGCAGGTTGTAGGTCGCCTCGTCTGCCTCGACGCGGATGTACGACGGCTGCACCTTGTTGATCGCCTTGTAGAAGGCGTCGAGGCTCACCCCATTGAGCTGCGGGAACGTCGCCTGAAGCTGCGGGTACGCCCACGTCCAGAAGGCTTTGCTGCGCCCGACGAAATTTTCCCACATGCGCGACTGCGATTCGTGAACGCCCAGCGACGTGCCCCGCGAAAGCGGCGTCCCTTCCAGCGTCGGATCGATGCCCTGCTCGTACATGCCATGCCCGGCTTCGTGCATCGTGCCGAACAGCGCCGGGTTGAGGAAATCGGGCGTTAAGCGCGTGGTGATGCGCACGTCGCCCTGCCCGAAGTTGGTGCAGAAGGGGTGTACGGCTTCGTCCTGCCGCCCGCGATTGAAATCGTAGCCGTAGGACTTGACGACCATTTCGCCGAACGCCCGCTGCTTGGTCACGTCGAACGGCTGGTGCAGCATCGAATCGTCCACGATGTCGCCCTTCGCCCGAATCGCCGCGATCAGCGCTACCAGGTCGGGCTTGTGGGCGTCGAACAGCTCCTTGACGCGCCGGGCGGTCATGCCGCGCTCGTATTCGTTCAGCAGCGCGTCGTAGGGGTGGTCGGTATAGCCCATGTGCTCGGCAGCTTCGCGCTTGAGTTCGAGCATCTGCTCCAGCGTCGGCGCGAAGGCGGCGAAATTGTCCTCGGCGCGCGCCTGCGCCCATACGGGATGCGCCGCCACTTCCAGCTCGGCGATTTTGGAGACCAGTTCGGTCGGCAGGCAGGTTTGCTCGCGCACGTCCTGGCTGACGACGCGCACCATGCTGGCTTCGTCCGAATCGTAATCCGCGCCTGCGATCTCGGCGCGGGCGTCGTCCAGCAGCCGCTGCGTTTCCTCGCTGATCAGCATCTCGTGTTCGATGCGCGTCAGCGTGCCGATCTGCGCGGCGCGCGCCGAAGCGCCGCCCGGCGGCATCTTCACCTGCTGATCCCAGCCCAGCACGGCAATCGCCCGGTTGATGTTGCGAATATCCGCCAGCCGGCTGACCAGCGCCTGATATTTTTCACCCATCATTCAGCATCCTGTCTGTGGTCTATTTGAAAAATTTTAACAGGATGCCGGGAATAAGACGAGTGCGTCTTTAGGTTGAGAATAGTGATTTGTGGGGATAGGCACGGCAGCGCCGTGCCCTACGGAACGTATCTTCGATGTTCACAACGCCGTTTAGGTTCCTGGCAAATGAGCTTCGACAAGGCGAATACCCTGCCCGTCGATTTCATGACGTTGTCCTGAACCGCCAACGACCCGTATCCAGCTTACTGTCACCAGCGTTGGCGTATCGCGTCCCTCCGCGAGCCAGTAATCAAAGCCGCCGTACATACCCGGAATGCTACACCAAATGTCACTAATGTTGGTTTCGAGAAGTGGTTCCAGCTCCGGGAGGCGCAGCGAATGATATTCAGCACGTTCCAGATGCCTTGCCCGTTGGTGGATTAAAGCGTGAAAGTGGTGCTGAATCGGTTGAAGGTCGGCAAATGACATGTCTGAGCGTAGTCTTGGTTCTAGTAAGCTGTAGAGATGTGTGTGTCCGGTAGCGCGGGCGATGTCGATAGGGCGCTGCCCCTGAGTATTTCGCATCGTTCTAAACGCCATAAGATCGAGAATGCGTTGAACGACCGATTCTGGCGCACCGCCGCGCGCAGCTTCGTGAAGCGGCGTATCGAAAGCCGGCTCGTTCAGGTGGACGGCGTTAACCCATCCCTTGCCACTCGACAGCACCAATTCTAAGAGGGTATCCCACTGGCGATCCTGTGCCGCGTGTGCAATCGCCAGCCGGACATCTGCTGCCCAGTCATTTAGGTTTTCAGACCGGGTGACACAGTCCCATGTAGCCGTATCGTCCAAACAGTATTACCCCATATTGCCCACCGCGACCGCATCTTACCGCACGTTAAACGTACACGACCCGGTTTCTTCGGGGATACTCGTGCCGGGACCGAAGCTCTGCGCGCCGTCGCTGATCGCCGTTGACCAGGTGAGGCGGTAGGTGATGGTGTGCGGACCCGACGCCAGCGGCTCGGTGCGCACGTACCAGTCGACCATGTACTGCCCGCCCGACTGCCGGATACTGCCCTGGAACTGGCGGTAATCGAGCGTCTCGCCGTCAAGCGTGACGGTGTAGGTGGCGGCGTCCAGATGATCGAGAATCTGCTGGCGCGTCGCCGCGAACCAGATCCAGAACACGTCGACGGTCGAGCCGGCGGCGAGGTTGGTTGGCGGCGGCGAGCCGAAGCTGCGGTCGTCGCAGTAGGCGAGCACATCCGCGCCCTGCTGCGTCGAGATGCTGCCGGGCACGGGCGAGAGCGTTGGCTGGGGCGAGACAATCGGACCGCCGGTAGGACCGCCAAGCGGCAGATCGCTGGTCGGCTGCGCGCCCGACTGCGTGGTCACCTGCGGGATCAAGCCGCCGCCTGCCAGCGCCGTCGCCGTCTGGTTGATCGCTTCGAGGTTGGGGAGCTGCAATCCCTCGACCGTCGCGGCGTTGGCGTTCTCCTGCACCGGTGTCGGCGTCGCGCCTTCGGCAATCGAGCGCGGCGGCGTCGGCGTGATCGTCCCGCCGCCGAACAGCGCCGTCGGCAGTGTCGTGCCGAGCGCCATCGCCGTCAGGTCGGGCGAGGAGGTCAGCGTTGGGAAGGGCGTCGCCGTCGGCTGGATGCGGATCAGGTTCGCCAGAACCCAGCCTTCGCTGCCGTCTTCCATGCGAATGTTGAGCCACGTGCCGTCGTTGTTGCGACCGAGGATTTCGACGCGCGTCGCCGGGCGCAGCGCGACGATTGCCCCGAAGCTGACGCCGGGACCTTCACGCACGTTGATCGACTGCAGCGAATTGACGCTGCCGGTGATCGGCGGGGTGGCGGTGGGCATCGGCGTATCCGACGGCGTGGGCGGGATAACGGTCTCGGACGGCGTGAACGTCGCCGATGGCAGCGGCGTGCGCGAGGGGATCGGTGTGGCGGTGAAGCGCGGCGTTCGGCTGACGTTCGGCGCGAGCGTCAGGGTCGGCGGCACGTCTTCCGAGTTGGCATCGGTCGAGCAGCTTGTCAGCAGCAGCAGACCGAGAAGAATGACGTGAAAAAAGAGTCCCTTTTTCATAGGCTTCTTGTGCATACAGCCGAATAGTCTACGCAGATGCCAGCATAGCAACAAACGGCGCAACGCGCAAAATTGATCGGTTTGGAGGCGGGGTGAGGTGACTCATCGGCTTCACAGGGACGGCGAAGCGCGGCTTCGTACTGGGGATTGCTGGTCTGTTGTGACCCACGTAGAATCGTTGTGGCTGAACCACAGACAGGCTCATCATGGCGCGCGTGCAAGCACCGGCTCTGACCCCGGCAGTTCGTGAAAAAATCTATCGCCGCAATTTCGTCTTTTTTCTGATCGACAACGTCCTGTTCAGCGTGGCGTTGAGCATTATCAGCTCGACGACCGTCGTCCCGGATTTCGTCCGGCGGCTGACCGACTCGGAAATCCTGATCGGGCTGTCCGGCAGCCTGTTCATGGTCGGCTTTACGCTGCCGCAGTTGTTCATCGCCCACTTCATCGTCCGGCACGAGCGCAAAAAGTGGTGGTTCGTCGGACCGAACATCCCGGTGCGCTTCGTGATCCTGATCTTCGCCGGGATTACGGCGTGGCTTGGTGGTGATCATCTGGAACTTGTGCTGGTGGTGTTCTTCATCTGCTACAGCATCGCTGCGTTCGGCGACGGGCTGGTCGGCGTGCCGTGGGCAGACCTGGCAGGAACCAGTCTCGACAACCGCTGGCGGGCGCGCATGTTCGGTCTCACGTCCGCCGTGACCGGCGTGCTGATGCTGTTGATCGCGCCGCTGATCGGAAGTGTGCTGGGCAACCCGGAACTGCCGTTCCCGAACAACTATGCGGTGCTGTTCGGCGCGGCGGGCGTGGTGTTCGTCATTTCGATTCTGCCCGGTCTGTTCTTTCACGAACTCCCCGGTGGCAAAGCCGTCGAGAAACGCCCGTCGTTGGGCGAATTTCTGCCGCAGTTGGGGCACCTGCTGCGCGACGACGTGCCGTTCCGGTCGTTCATCGTCCTGCGCATCTTCACCAGCCTGTTTCTGATGGCTGCGCCGTTCTACGTGGGCTACGCGACGGTCGAGCTGGGGCTTTCGAGCGATGTGGCGGTTCCGGCGCTGCTGGCGATGCAGACGCTCGGCACGGTCGGCGGGGCGCTGGTGTATACCTGGCTGGGCGCGCGCAGCAACCTGACGTACATGCGGCTAGCGCTGAGCAGCGCCGTTCTGCTGCCGATCTGCGCCGTGCTGGCGGGAGTGGTTGGACCGCTGCCGCTGTACGCCGGCTTTCTGCTGTCCGGGCTGGCAGCCAGCGGGAACCTGATGTCGAGCTACCTGAATTGGATCGTGGGCTACGCCAGCCCCGACCAGCGCCCGATCTACGTGGGGCTGTCGAATACGGTGGCAGCCGTGATCTCGTTCGTCGCGCCGATCATCGGCGGGGTGATCGCGCAGTCGTTCGGCTACCAGCCGTTGTTTTTGGTCTCGCTGGTGATGGCGGTGGGGGCGCTGGTGGTGACGCTTCGCAACCTGCGCGAAACGCCCGCCGAGCAGCCTCCCGAAGTCGCCGTCGATTCGATCCCCGCGTGAGCTTTGGGGTGTAGGGGCGCACGGCTGTGCGCCCCCAGTAGGCAGGTGAGGCATAAGCAACCACCGGCTGCACGCGCCCCTACACCTGCATTACGCTGACGTGCGGCGGGTTAGCCGTTCGCGGCTTCCGGCGTCACTTCGCTCAAGCCGAGATCGCTCGGCGTGGTGTCGCCCCAGTCGAGCAACTGCGCTCGCGTCGCGCCATCCGGGAAGTCGGACGTGTGGATGTTGACGTAGTAGTTGGACGGATTGGCGGCGATGTCTTCCAGCAGGTCATAGCGGTCGAACATGAAGAAGCATTCGGACGCCGTTCCGCTGGCATCCGGCGCGGTCTGGAACGGCACGACCACGTCGCCGGATTCACCCACCGGCGCGTTATGGATATGCATGGCATCCGCCGGCAGCGTGATGTTGGTGACCGCCACCTCGTAGCAGATCTCGGCGGTGGTCGGGTTGACGCTCACGAACGCCACGCCGAAGCTGTCGCCATCACCGGGACCGGGCACTTCCGTCGCGCCGCTGAACCACCCGAACAGGCATTTGACATCGGTCGGCTGCGTGCCGGTCAAGTTCATCTCGCTGGTGGCTTCCAGCAGCGGCTCTTCGGTCATCATGCCGGAATCGGCTGGCGCTTCGGGGGTGGCGATGCCCAGTTCCGCCATCATCTGGTCGCGCAGAGCGACGCCCAACCCCTGCGGGCACGCGCCACCGGTCAGTTGAAGTGGCGCAATTTCCGGCGCGGGGGTCACGGTCGTCTGGGTGTCCTGTGCCAGCACGCCGGAGACGCCCACCGCCAGTAACAGGGCAGCAGCGGTAGTCAGCCGCCGAATAGTCGAGTGCAAACGCATCAGTTTCTCCTCAATCCTGGTTTATGCAAAACACGCGAACCCACAGGACGGCGGTAGCTTTCGCCCTGTGGGTTCGCAGGGGCGTTTGAGTTATCCCTGCGCCCCGGCTTCGGGGGTCATCTCGCCCACTTCCATGCCGACGCCGGTTCCGGGCATCGCGGCGATGTTGTACTCGCTCAACTGCGCGCGAATCGCGCCATTCGGGAAGTCGGTCGTATGAATGTTGACGTAGTAGCCTGCCGGCGTGAAGGCGATGGCGTCCGCCAGCCCCTCGACTTCGGCATTGACGCAGCCCGACGCCTTACCGTCGGCGTCCGGCGCGGTGGAGAACGGCACGACCACGTCACCGCTCAGCCCGGCAGAATTCACATGGATGTGCATGGCGTCCGCCGGCAGGGTGATGCTGGCGACCGCCACGTCGTAGCAGATATCGCCGCTTTCCGGGTCGACGCTCACGAAGGCGAAGCCCCAGCCGTCGTTGTCGCCGGGACCGGGGACTTCCGCCGCGCCGGTGAACCAGCCGAACAGACATTTGACGCCGGTCGTACCGGTCATGCTCGCGTCTTCCGTCGGCTGGAACATGGACTGATCGGTGTCAGTCGTACCGGTATCGCCGGTCGTACCCGGCTGCGCTTCTTCCGTGCCGCCCATTCCGGTCGTCACCATCATCTGGTCGAAGGCGCGCTGTGCCGAGCCTTCGGGGCAAGCACCTTCCCGCATCAGCATGTTGGACATCATCAGCGAGTCGGTTGTCGGCTCGGCGGTGACATCCTGCGCCGCCGCTGCCGAAACGCCCGCGATCAGGGCGAAGACGCAGGCGGTGAGTGCGACGAATCGAACACTCCTGGACAAATGCATGGTGCTTTCTCCTAACGATACAGGGTCAATTTAACGGAACGCGCGTGAATGAGTTGGCTTGCCGGGGTGGATGGAGCGCCTGGACAGGGAACGTCCGCTAGGTGCTATTGTATCGCAGGAGGCGGGAAATTAAATTAGAAATTAAGTAAAGAATCGGGCGCAGGCGAAACAAAACGCCCTGTGACATCGATCCACAGGGTGTTTGAGAATGGAAAAACGGGAAGCGCTACGCCTGCTTTTTCGCCCGCCGCCGCTGTATTTCGGGGATCAGCAGCAGCGCGATCAAGCCGTTCATCACCACGATCACCGTGCTGCCTTCGTGACCGAGCACGCCGAGCGGCAGCGGCAGGTTGATGATGAACGCGCTCAGGATCAGCACGACGATCACGCCGATGGCGAAGGTCAGGTTCTGCCAGACGACCCGCCTTGCTTTCTTGCTCAGGTTGATGGCGAACGGGATCAGTTCGAGCCGGTCGCCCATCAGCACCAGGTCGGCGGTTTCCATCGCCACGTCGGTCCCGGCAGCGCCCATCGCGATACCGATTGCCGCCGTCGCCAGCGCCGGGGCGTCGTTGACGCCGTCGCCGACCATCGCCACCGCTCCAACTTCGCTCTCGATCTGCCTGACCGCCGTCACCTTGTCTTCCGGCATCAGGCTGGCGTGAACCCGGTCGATGCCCAACTGCCCGGCGATATTGCGCGCCACGCGCTCGTTGTCGCCGGTGAGCATGGCGACGGTGATGCCCATGCCGTGCAGTTGTTCGACAATCGCCTTCGCTTCCGGGCGGATAGCGTCCGCCACCGCGATGATGCCCATCCAGTCGGTGTTCAGTTCGCGCCCTTCGCACGCGCCGCAGCCTTCGCACTGCCCCTGCCGCACCACGCCGACGACCGTTTTGCCCTCGGCTTCCAGCGCCATGTATTTGTCCACCAGATGCTCCGGCATCGGATTCTGCTGCTCCAGATAGGCGATGCTGCCGAGATGCACTTCGCGCTCGTCCACCTTCGATTCGATGCCGCGTCCGGGCAGCGCCGCGAACTCAGTCACCGCCGGGATCGGCAGTTGGCGCTCGTGGGCGGCGTTGAGGATCGCCGTCGCCAGCGGGTGTTCGGAGCGGCTTTCGACGGCGGCGGCGACTGAAAGCAGCTCGTCATCGCACAATTCGCAGCACGAAAGCACCTCGGTCACGACCGGCTTGCCCTGCGTGAGCGTGCCGGTCTTATCGAAGGCGACTGCCTTGATGCCTGCCAGCGCTTCGAGGTATGCGCCGCCCTTGAACAGCACGCCGCTGCGCGCCGCCGACGCAATCGCCGAGATGAACGCGGCGGGCGTGCTGATCACCAGCGCGCACGGCGAGGCGACGGTCATCAGCACCATCGCCCGGTAGAAGTTGCTGGCGAAATCGGTCAAGCCGAGCGCGGGCGGGATGATGATGAACAGGATCACGCCGGCGATGATCAGTGTGGCGTAGTACTGCTCGAAGGTTTCGAGGAAGCGCTCGGTCGGTGCTTTGCTGTCCTGCGCCTCTTCGACCATCTTGATAATGCGCGCCAGCACGGTATCGCTGGCAGGCTGCAGGGCTTCCACGTCGAGCGCGCCCTGCCCGTTGAGCGTCCCGGCGAACACGCGGTCGCCGGGGAGTTTCTCGACCGGCATCGACTCGCCGGTGATCGGCGCCTGATCGACCGCCGAGCGCCCGTCGCGGACGATGCCGTCCACCGGGATGCGCTCGCCCGGCTGAATCAGCACAATATCGCCGACGCGGATCGCCTCGATTTTGATCGCCTGTACGTCCGCGCCGCGCCGGACTTTCGCATCGGACGGGTACAGCTTGAGCAGACCGCGAATCGCCTGACGGCTGCGCCCGATGGCGTAGTCCTGCAGCACGTTGCTGAGCGAGAACAGGAACAGCAGCAGCGCGCCGTCGCGCCACTCGCCGACGATTGCTGCGCCCAGCGCCGCCAGGATCATCAGCATGTCCACATCCAGCCGGCGATGACGCAGACTTTCGAGCGCGCCGAGCAAGCCGAACGTACCGCCTGTGACAAAAGCTGTCACACCGAGCAGCGCGATCACGATCTCCGGCGCGCCGGCATTGTCGGCGACGATGCTCAACAGGATCGCCGCGAGGGTGACGACCACGAAGCGCGGCTCCAGCCACGCCTGCGTGAGCCAGTGCGGGCGTTCGCGCCGGGGGGTATCTTTCGGTTCACGGATATCGACGAGTGTCGCCATTCTTACAATCCCGAAATTTACATTTCCGAATACGACTACTTGTATTTTAACTCAAGTTAACTCGACGATCAACTGTGATTGGTCATAGCTCAGGGTCATCGCATCAAATTTCACACAGGGTTTCCAATGGTTCACAACGCTCTTGTAGGGGCGAACCCACGTGTTCGCCCGCTGGGGCAGACACACAGGTCTGCCCCTACAAAACACCTATGACCC
>JADLHH010000092.1 GCA_020848855.1 Anaerolineae bacterium
GCCGACCGCGACTCCTTGCGCCAGGGCATGGAAATGGGCGCGGACGACTATGTCACCAAGCCGTTCACCTCGGCGGACCTGCTCGCGGCGATCAACACCCGCCTCAAGCGTCAGACGCAGATCACGGTGCGCTCGGAAAAGAGCATCGAGAGTATCAAACGGCAGTTGACGCGCATGGTCACGCACGAACTGCGCACGCCGCTCATCTCGATCAACACCGTCCTCGACGTGATCTCGCGCCAGATCGGGCAGTTATCCACGAGTGAGCTTCAGGAACTGCTCGATACGATTGGCGCCGGCGGCAAGCGTCTGAGCCATCGCGTCGAACAGCTTGTGTTCATCACCCAGCTCGAGTCGGATATGCTCGACCGTGACGTGGTCATACGTGACGGGATGCCGATGCGTCTGTGGGAAATGCTGGTTGCCGCGAATAACCTGGCGCGGCGGTTTGCCTACCAGCAGCAGCCCAACATCAGCGTCCAGTTGAACGATCACGACCGTGAATCGTTCGTGCAGTGTAACCCGCCTGCGCTCAAGCAGGCAATCGCCGAACTGATTGCTAACGCGCTCACATTTTCGCCCGCCGACAGCCTCGTCACCATTTCGCAGTGGCGTTCCGGCGGCAGAGTCATGATCAGTATCGTCGATGAAGGACCTGGTATTCCAGAAGATCGATTAAATGACGCCCTGCGCGATTTCAGCCAGCTCGACCGTGAAACTCACGAGCAGCAGGGTATGGGTATGGGTTTGGCGCTAGCGCAACGAATCATCGATGTGCATGGCGGTTCGCTCGACATCCTCTCGATAGTGGACAAAGGCACGCAGGTGACCATTACCCTGCCGGTGGTCGTCGGCTAGCCGTCAAAGCCATTCCCCCCGTTTGGTGTACGGGCGAGGTTTGCCTCGCCCGTATTTTTTTGCCTGAGCCTGCCCCCGGTGCGGGATTTGCTGTGGGATAGTGTGCTATAATCGCCTTCAGAGTCTGGTGACCAGGTGACCGATGCACATCCCCGTCTTGCGCGACGCGGTGCTTGAAAATTTGCTGCCCGGTCGCGCGGAATTGAGCGCGACTCCCTCACAGGACGTTGCTCGTGTGATCGACGGCACGCTCGGTGCGGGCGGGCACGCGGCTGCTCTGCTGGAGCGCGGTGCGCGCGAACTGCTGGGTCTCGATTGTGACGAAATGGCGCTGGCGCTCGCACGTGCGGCGCTCGCTCGGTATGGCGACCGCGCTCACGTCGTTCACGCCAGCTACGCCGATATGACTACCGAAGCTGCCCGGCTCGGCTGGGATGGCGTCGACGCTGTCCTGCTCGATCTCGGCGTCTCGTCGATGCAGTTGGATACGCCGGAGCGCGGCTTCGCTTTCCGCAGCGACGGACCGCTCGACATGCGCTTCGACCCCGGCGGCAGTCGACCCACCGCCGCCGACCTCGTCAACACGCTCGACGAGCGCGAGCTTGCCGACCTGTTCTTTCGCTATGGGGAGGAGCGCGACAGCCGCCGCCTTGCCCGTGCGGTCGTGCGCCAGCGACCGTTCGCCACCACCCGCGACCTTGCCTCTGCCATTGAACAGGCTGCGCCTCGTCGCCATCCGGCGAATCGCCACGACCACCACATCCACCCGGCGACGCGCGTCTTTCAGGCGCTGCGTATCGCCGTCAACGACGAACTCGACGTAGTCGCCGGCGCGCTTCCGCAGGCAATCGACCTGCTGCGCCCCGGTGGGCGGCTCGCCGTGATCAGCTTCCACAGCCTGGAAGATCGCATCGTCAAGGATGCATTCCGGCTGGCGAGCACCGACTGTATCTGTCCGCCCAAAACCCCGATCTGCGTTTGTGGGCACCATGCCAGCGTCCGGCTGATCACCCGCAAGCCGATCATCGCCGACGAGGCGGAGTGCGTCGAGAACCCACGTAGCCGGAGCGCCAGGCTCCGCGTGGTGGAGAAGCTATGAGCCAGTGGCTGGAACACACGCTCGACCGTTCGCGCTGGCGTCCACAGCGTCAGGCGCTGGCGCTGGCGACGCTCGGCTTGTTCGTGGCGATCATTATGGGCGCGCTCTATCTGTCACAGTCGGCGTCGACCTCGGCGCTAGGACGCCAGCTTGAAGAACTGATCGCTCGGCGCGACGATCTCGAACAGCAGAACGAGCAGCTTCGCGCCGAAATTGCCAGCCTGCAGAGTATGCCGCGCCTCGAAGGGCGGGCGGAAGAACTCGGCTTCGTGCTTGCCGGCGAAGGTGACATCGAATATCTGGTGGTGGACGGCTACAACCCCGACCGCGAGGCGTCCGTCGCCCCGCTTCAGCAGCGCCAGGAGCCGGCTCCGACCTATGACGAATCGTTCATCGGCTGGCTGCAGCAGCAGATCGATTCGCTGCGCAGTCAGGTCGATAACTTCTCCAGTGAGGAGGCGCGCTGATGCAGGTTTACCCACAGCAGGAAATCTTCCGGCGGCGGCTGCCGGTGGTGATCGTCGGGTTGATCGTCGCCAGCGGTATTTTGCTGCTGCGCCTGCTGTCGTTCCAGTTCCCGCTCGACCCGCAGGTCACGACCTATCTGAACAATCTGCGCGACAGCGGTTATTCGCGCACGCTCAGCCTCGCCGGGGCGCGCGGCAGCATCTATGACCGGCACTTCGAGGCGCTGGCGGTCAACACGCTCGAATATCGCATCGGCGCCAGCCCGAATCTGGTTTCGAATGCGCGCGACACGGCAGCGCAGCTTTCCAGTATCCTCGGCGTGAACGAGCTGGAGTTGTTCCAGAAGCTCACCAGTGACGAAAGCTGGGTGCTGATCGCGCCAAGCGTCAGCGCCGAAATGGCGCAGCGAGTCCGCCAGCTTGACCTGCCGGAGATCGTGATGGACCCGGTTCCGCGCCGCAGCTACCCACAGGGTCCGGTCGCCGCGCAGGTTATCGGCTTCGTTGGTGGCGACCTGCGCGGCTATTACGGTGTCGAAGGGCACTACAATGAGCAGCTTGCCGGCTCGGTGTACCAGAACGATGTCAGCAATATTCCGTTCGTGGTTCCGGTCATCGACTGGCAGCAGGAACGCGGGCGTGATGTCGTGCTGACCATCGACCGTGACGTGCAGTTCGTCGCCGAAAGCGAGCTGCTCGACGACATCAACACCTACGGCGCGAGCGGCGGCTCGGTGATCGTCATGAACCCGCGCACTGGCGACATTCTGGCGATGGCAAGCTATCCCTCGTTCGACCCGAATACCTATTTCACCGTCGAGGATGAAAGCCAGCTCACCAACCCGGCGATCTCCGAGCAGTACGAACCCGGCTCGATCTTTAAGGTCGTGGCGATGGCGGCGGCGCTCGAAGCCGGGACGATCACGCCCGACTTCACCTACAACGATCAGGGGTCGATCACCGTTGGCGGGCAGACGATCCGCAACTGGGATGGTCGCGCGTATGGCACGGTCGACGCCACCCAGATTCTGGTCGATTCGCTCAACGTCGGCATGTCGACCATCGCCGTACGGATGGGACCGACCACTTTCTACACCATGCTCGACAAATTCGGCGTCGGGCGGCTGACGGGTATCGACCTGGAAGGCGAGCAGCCGGGCACAATGTTCGTGCCGGGCGACGAAAACTGGAGCGAAAGCAACCTGGGCACGAACTCGTTCGGGCAGGGCTTGGCGGTTACGCCCATCCAGATGATCACGATGGCGTCGGCAATCGCCAACGGCGGCTTGATGATGCAGCCGCGCATCGTCCACGAAATCATCGACGGGCAGGCGGTCATCCCGTCGCATCCGGCGAACCTGGGGCGACCGATCTCCGCCGAAACCGCGCGCATCGTGACCGATATGATGGTCGCGGTTGTCAACGAAGGGCTGGACGGCACGGCGACGGTTCCCGGTTACACCATCGCCGGCAAGACTGGCACGGCGCAGATTTCTACGCCCATCGGCTACGAGCAGGGCGCGTCGATTGCCTCGTTCATCGGCTTCTTTCCTGCCGACGACCCGCAGGTGATCATCCTGATCAAGCTGGATCGCCCGAAGGATTTCTGGGGTTCGCAGACGGCAGCGCCGGCGTTCGCCAAGCTGGCGGAGCGGCTGGCGATTCTGCTGGAAATTCCGACCGATGACGTGCGCCACGAGCTTTCGGCGCAGGGCGGCGCGGTGAATCACATTAATCGCTAAATCATGACGGGACATTGTAGGGGCCGGTCTCAGACCTGCCCCTTGATGCACAGGGAGTGGTGGTTTTCATGAGTTCAGGATTACCGCTGTCGCTGACAGTTGGCGGCGTCGCCTTCGTGCTGGGGATCATCTGGGGCGGTCCGCTGGTCGAAATTCTGCGTCGCCTGCGTATCGGCAAGAACATTCGCCCGGTGCTGGAAGGGCATCAGCAGAAAGCCGGCACACCGACGATGGGCGGCATCCTGATCGTGGTTCCGGTGATCGTGATTACGCTGGCGCTCAATATCGCCAGTATCGTCCGCCCCGGACCTAACGCCCTGACGGGTCCCAGTATTTTGCTGCCGCTGTTCATCATGGTGAGCTATGCAGCGCTGGGTGCGCTCGACGACTGGATGGGTGTCCGGCGCGCGCAGGGCGATGCGCTTTTCGGCGAAGGGATGACCGGACGCTTCAAGATTCTCCTGCAAATCGGGCTGGCGGGGATCGTGGCAGTCGTGTTTTCGCTCTATTCGAGTGACGGCGGCTTTCAGTTCGCCAACGAGCTGATCCTGCCGCTGTTCGACGGCGTGGTCATCCCCATCTCGCCGCTGCTTTTTATCCCGATCATGATTATCGCTATCGTCGGCATGTCCAATGCCGTCAACTTCACCGACGGTCTGGACGGTCTCGCCGGGATCATCAGCGCCAGCGCCTATGCGGGTTACGGCGTAATCGCCTATTTGCAGGGGCAAATCTTTCTGGTGCAGTTGTGCTTTATCATGGTTGGCGCGTGCTTCGCTTTCCTGTGGTTCAACGCGCACCCGGCGCAGATGTTCATGGGCGATATTGGCTCGATGGCGCTCGGCGGCACACTGGGCGCGGTGGCGATCATGACCGGGCAGTGGCTGCTGCTGCCGATTATTGCTATCGTGCCGATGGCTGAGATGTTCAGTGTGATTTTGCAGGTCGCCTATTTCAAGGCGACCAGGGGACAGCGCCTGTTTCGCCGGGCACCGATCCACCATCATTTTGAACTCAGCGGCTGGAGCGAGACACAGATCGTTCAACGCTTCTGGCTCATCGGGCTGCTCGCCGCCATGATCGGCGTGGCGCTGGCGTTGTTGTAAGTAAAGTGCTGAGTTCCGAGTGTTGAGTGCTGAGTACTGAGTCAAACGCCGAATGCACCGCCTCCTGCTTTTGACTCGGTACTTGCTTTTCTCAGTCCTCGAACCTCAGTCCTGTCTTTTCTCAGCACTCGGTACTATGAGAGGGCGGAATGACTGATCCATTGTACGGAAAAACCGTCGTCGTCATCGGCTTCGCCCGGCAGGGCAAGGCGCTGGCGCGCTGGCTGCCAACCATCGGCGCGCGGGTGGTCGTCAACGACGGCAAATCGGCGGAAGAACTCAGGCTCAATCCGGCAGAGTATCCCGGCGTCGAATTCATCCTCGGCGGGCATCCCGAAATCATGCTCGAAGGCGCGAACTTGATCTGCGTCTCCGGCGGTGTGCCGCTCGACCTGCCAGTGCTGCAACTGGCGATGCGCTACGGCGTGCCGCTCACCAACGACGCCCAGTTGTTCATCGAGCGCTGCCCGGCTCCGGTGATCGGCATCACCGGCAGCGCGGGCAAGACGACCACCACTACGCTCACCGGCGAAATCTTCAAGCGCGCCGGGCATCGAACGTGGGTTGGCGGCAATATCGGCGATGTTCTGCTCAACGTCCTGCCCATCATCAACCCGCAGGATCGCGTTGTCATGGAATTGTCCAGCTTCCAGCTTGAGTTGATGACCGTCAGCCCGAATATCGGCGCGGTACTGAACATCACGCCGAATCATCTGGATCGGCACGGGACGATGGAAGCCTATGCCCAGGCGAAGGCGCATATACTCCTGCACCAGAAGCAGCGCGATGTCGCCGTGCTGGGGCGCGACGACGTAATCGCCCGCGCGCTGGAGCAGATCGCCCCTGGCGATGTCATCTGGTTCAGCGCCCGCGAGATGGTCGCCGACGGCGCATTTCTGGCGGGCGAGCGGCTGGTCATCGCCGGGGACGCCAGCCCGGACGGCGAGCCGCACGTCATCTGCGATCGCGGCGATATCTTGCTGCGGGGTGATCACAACGTCCTCAACGTGCTGGCTGCCTGCGCCATCACCGGCGCGGCGGGCATCGAGCCGGGCGTGATGAGCGAAGTCATCCGCGAGTTTCGCGGCGTGGCGCACCGGCTGGAAACGGTGCGTGTCCTCGACGGCGTGACCTATGTCAACGACCGCATCGCCACCGCGCCGGAGCGCGTGCAGGCGGCGCTGTATTCCTATGACCAGCCGCTCGTCCTGCTGCTGGGCGGGCGCGACAAGAAACTCCCGTGGGAGATCATGCTGTCGCTGGCGCTCACTAAATCCCGGCACATCGTCGCCTTTGGCGAATTCGGCGAGGGCATCGTGAACAGGGTCAAACTCCTGTGCGGTACTGACGAGCCGGTAACCTGCGTCAAGTCGCTCGACGAAGCCGTCGCGCTGGCGGCGAAGCTGGCGCAGCCCGGCGACGTGGTGCTGCTCTCGCCCGGTGGCACGAGCTACGATGCTTACGTCGACTTTGCCGAGCGGGGCGAGCACTTCCGCAAACTTGTGCAGGCGCTGTAAGGGGTTAGAATGAGGGTAAGGCGAATGGGTCGCCTTTTGAGTCTTTGTTGTTGGTTGTTCGTTCTCGGTTTTTAGCTAAAAACTAAAGACCAAAAACCAATCACCAATTACCAACTGCTAGCGACTTATTGGAAAGGGTTGTAATGGCGGACTCGTTACCCCAGTTTACCGAAGCCGATATTGACCTGGATATTCCGGCGTCGGCGCGGCGCACGCGCATCTTCAAGGCGTCCGAAGCGACTGCCGAGATCGCGCGCCCGGTTGAGCGCCGCCGCACCTTCCTGTCGACGATTGACCTGCCCCTGCTCGTCCTCTTCGGTCTGCTGATTGCCATCGGCAGCCTGATGATCTACAGCACGACGTTCGACTGGAGTTATCAGGATTACGGCAGCGACACTTACATTTTCATGCAGCACGTCCGAAACCTGGCGATTGGCGGCTCGATCTTCGTCCTGCTCACGTTGATCAATTATCGCATCTGGCGGCGCTTCGTCGTCTTTCTGCTGCTGCTCACCGTCGGCAGCTTGATCGCCGTGCTGCTGTTCAGCGACCTGACGTTCGGCGCGCGCCGCGCCTTTCTCGAAGGCTCGTACCAGCCCGGCGAGCTGGCGGAACTGACCGTCGTCATTTACATGTCGGCGTGGCTCAGTTCCAAGAACCGCAAGGTCAGCAGTATCACGCATGGCTTGATCCCGTTCGCCATGCTCATCGGCGTCATCGGCGGCTTGGTCGCGCTTCAGCCTGACCTGAGCACGACCGTTACCATCTTCGTCGTCGCCGGCATCATGTATTTCCTCGCCGGCGCGAACATTCTGCACCTGGTCGGTGCGCTGGGGCTGATGGGCGCTGCCGGCTACATCATCACCGAGAACTTCGTGTACGCCCAGGATCGCGTCGGCTCGTATATCGCCGGCTTGACCGACCTCACCCAGACCAACTATCACGCGCAGCAGGCGATTATCGCCTTCCTGAACGGCGGCTGGACGGGCGTCGGCTTGGGGCAGGGCAAGCAGAAATTCGGTTTTCTGCCTACGCCGCACACCGATAGCATTTTCGCGGTCATCGGCGAAGAACTGGGGTTCATCGGCGCGATGTTCGTGATCACCCTGTTCGTCCTGCTGGTGATTCGCGGCTTGCAGATCGCCCGCCGGGCGCACGACCCATTTGGCTCGCTGCTTTCGGCGGGTATCACACTGTGGATCATCACCAAAGCCATGATGAATATCGCCGTGATGCTCAACCTGATCCCTTCGACAGGGGTGGCGCTGCCGTTCATCAGCTACGGCGGTTCGTCGTTGATCACGCTGATGGCGGGTGCCGGGCTGCTGTTCAGTGTCGCCCGCGTCACCGCGCTGGAGAATTCACCGGAAGGGAGAAAGTCGAGTGCGCATGATGATCGCGGCTGGGGGAACCGGTGGACACGTCTATCCGGCGATAGCCGTCGCCGAAGCGATCAACGCTCACCGTCCCGACGTTGAGCTGACCTTCGTCGGCAGCGTCGGCGGGTTCGAGCGCCCGCTCCTCGATGAAGCCGCTCTCAAATTCGATCATTATGCCGAAGTCCACGCCGGTCCGCTGCACGGCGTGGGCGTGTTGCGCGCTTCGATAAGTGTCGCTAAGCTAATTGTGGGAACGCTGCAGGCGCTCTGGCTGATTTTTCGCCACCGCCCGCGAGCGCTGTTCCTGACGGGGGGATGGGTCGGCTGGCCCGTCGCGCTGGCGGGCTGGATGCTGCGGGTGCCGAGCCTGATCTATCTGCCGGATGTCGAGCCGGGGTTGGCGATCAAGGCGCTGCGCCCGTTCGTGACGCGCGTCGCCACGACAACCGATGCATCGGCGGTCTATTTTCGCTCCGGTCATACGGTGGTGACCGGGTATCCGGTGCGCCGTTCCATGCTGGCGGCGACGCGCGACGCCGCGCTCGCTCATTTTCGGCTTGACCCGGCGAAAAAGACGCTGCTGGTGTTCGGCGGCAGCCGGGGCGCGCGCAGCATCAACAACGCCGTGATCGACATCGCGCCGCAGCTTCTGGCAGATGGCATCCAGATCATCCACCTGACCGGGACGCTCGACTGGGAGCAGATCGCGGTGCGGCGCGCCCAGCTTGGGGACGGATGCGACGATTATCACGCATTTCCGTATTTACATGAAGACATGGCGCTGGCGCTGGCGAGCGCCGACCTGGTAGTATGTCGCTCCGGCGCGAGCGTGCTCGGCGAGCTGCCGCTGTTCGGGCTGCCGTCGGTGCTGGTGCCCTATCCGTATGCCTGGCGCTACCAGAAGGTCAACGCCGATTATCTGGTGGAACGCGGGGCGGGCGTGCTGCTCCGCGACGAAGCGATGCCGGGCGACCTGCTGCCCACGCTGCGTGGTCTGCTCGGCGACCCGGCGCGGCTGGACGCGATGCACGACAGCGCGGCGGCGCTGGCGCAGCCTGAAGGAGCGTGGAACGTGGCGCGGGAATTACTCCGGCTCGCGGGGGACGACGTATGATTGAACTGTCCGCTGTTCTGGTGATGATGTCGATTGTCTTCGGCATCATTGGCTTCATGCGCGGCTGGAACCGCGAGATCGTCTCGACGGCGGGCGTTGTGCTCGGCTTATTCGCCCTGTTCCAGTTCGATACTCTGCTGCGCGGCACGCTGCTGGCGAACGTCAACCGCGATCAGGTTTTCCTCGTCCAGACCGCCATTTTCGTCGCCATCGTCTATTTTGCTTACCAGACGCGCACCGTCATGGGTGCGGATATCGCCCGCCGCGAAGGGCGCGACAGCCTGCAGGAGAGCGTGCTTGGGGCGCTGCTCGGCGCGTTGAACGGCTACCTCGTCTGGGGGTCGATCTGGTACTTCATGGATATCAACGAGTACCCGCTCGCTCCGTATGTGGTCGCGCCGTCGCCCGGCTCGGCGAGCGCCCAGACCCAGAGCATTCTGCCGCTGGTGCTGCTCGGCGGCGGACCGGGCGGTAATGGCGATCTGCTCGCCGTCGCGGTGATCGTCCTGTTCATCTTCGTGCTGATTTTGATTTAGTTGAAAGGTAAAAGTAGAAACAGTTAAAAGTGGCTGTCCGCAGCTTCACTTTCCTTACTTTTAACTTTCAACTGCTCTTATGCCGCACCTTACCCCCGGACAACACATCCACCTCGTCGGCATTGGCGGCGCGGGCTTATCCGCCATCGCCCGCATTTTGTTGGGGCAGGGTTACACCGTCTCCGGCTCGGATCGGTCGCTCAATGGGCTGACCGAGGCGCTGTCCTGGGATGGCGCGACGATCTACGCCGGGCACGACGCCGCCAACGTCGCCGGCGCGGACGCGCTGATCATCTCGTCGGCGGTCAAGCCCGATCACCCCGAAGTGGCGGCGGCGCAGGCGGCGGGCATCCCGGTCTACAAGCGCTCCGACATCATGGCGGATTTGATGGCGGGCAAGACGGTGATCGCCGTCGCCGGGACGGCTGGAAAAACCACTACCACCGCCATGATCGCCCACATCCTGATCGAAACCGGCAGAGACCCGTCGTACATCATCGGCGGCGTGCTGACGACGACCGGGCAGAACGCCGGGGTGGGCGCGGGCGATGCGTTCGTGGTCGAAGCCGACGAGTACGACAACATGTTCCTCGGCTTGCGCCCGAACATCGCCGTCATCACCAACGTCGAATGGGATCACCCCGATTTCTTCCCGACGCCCGAAGCTATGCAGCGCTCGTTCGAGCGGTTTGTGGATTTGCTGCCGACTGTGGGAGAAAACCAATATAGCTCACTGATCACCTGTGCGGATGATCCAGGCGCTAGACGCTTGAGGGATTACGCAGCGAATCAAGCGCGATTATTTATTATGACGTATGGATTAAACGCA
>JADLHH010000093.1 GCA_020848855.1 Anaerolineae bacterium
ACGGAACACCGGGCTGCGTCAGCAGCAGGGTGGCGGCGGCTTTCGCCTTATCGACGCTGTGGCGCAGCGTGTTCATGCTGCGGTTGTCGTCGTGGTTGCTGAGGAAAGCGGCGTACTGGTTGGGCGGGTACAGGTCAACGACCCGGTTCTGGAGCGTCGTCACGGCGGAATTGATGCCGACGTTGGCGCTCTGGAGCATGGCGTCGGCGAGATCGAAGGCGAACACGAGGTCAGCGCCATCCGGTACGTAAGGCGCGGCAAGGTAGCTGTTGGCGTCGATTTCGCCGACGCTCAGCGCGTCCGGCTTGACCGACGTGATGGTGTCGTGGAAGGCGTTCGCCCATTCGTGGGTCGCGTCGGTGTTCGCCTGGTTCTGTCCATTCTCGACGATATGCTGTAGAGCGTCGAGCCGGAAGCCATCCGCGCCCATGTCCGTCAGCCAGTAGTGGGCGACGTTCTCCATCGCGCTGGTGACGGCGGGGTTGGTGTAGTTCAGGTCGGGCATCCCTTCCCAGAAAATGGCGTAGTAGCAGCGGTCGTCCAGCGGAATCCAGACGACTTCGCCCCAGGGACCGCGATACGTCGGGCAGCTTTCATCCCAGATGTACCAGTCGGCGTAGTGCGGATTGCCCGCCGCCGACGCCTGAAACCAGGGATGCTCGCGGGATGTGTGGTTGACGACCACATCGACAATCACGGCGATGCCGCGCGTGTGCGCCGCTGCGACCAGCGCCCTGAAATCGTCGTCAGTGCCATAGTCCGGCTCGACCATCAGGTAATCGGTCACGTCGTAGCCGTGATAGCTGGGCGATTCGGCGACCGGCATCAGCCACAGCCCGGTGACGCCGAGGTCGGTCGTGGTAGTCGGGTCGCCATCATTCAGGTAGTCGAGCTTCTGGATGATCCCCTGCAGGTCGCCGATGCCGTCGCCGTCGCTGTCGTAGAAACTGCGCACGAAGATTTCGTAGAAAACGCGGTTGTTCCACCAGGGCACACTGTCCTGCGCCGCCGACGGTGCGAGCGCCAGCGCTTGCAGCGCCAGCATCAAGCTGAAAACCACGATCGCTTTTTTCATGCCGCATCATCCTGTTCAAACCAGTATGGCACGAAGAATAGCATAATAGGGTGGGTGGTGTTAGAACTGATAGGATGCCCTGACCCAACAGCATGATCTTCAGGTTTTGCAGACCGTGAGTCACATCCATGAATCGACATGAAGGACAGCCTATCCACACGCGCGGCAGACGCCTGACCGAAGCACGCGCCGCGATGATCATGCTGCACGGGCGCGGCGCGACAACCGAGAGCATCCTCAGCCTGGTGCCGGAACTCGAACACCCGGAGATTGCCTACCTTGCGCCGCAGGCTGCCGGATATACATGGTATCCGTTCAGCTTTCTGGAGCCGCTGGAGCGCAACGAACCATATCTATCGTCGGCGCTCGGCGTGATCAAGCAGCTCGTCGGGCGCATCAACGGCGCGGGCGTGCCGACCAGCCGGATCATGCTGCTCGGCTTTTCGCAGGGGGCGTGCCTTGCGCTGGAATTCGCCGCCCGCAATGCGGCGCGCTACGGCGGGGTGATCGGGTTGAGCGGCGGGGTGATCGGTCCGCCGGGCACACCGCGCGACTATTCCGGCTCAATGGGCGGCTCGCCAGTGTTCCTCGGATGCAGCGACGTTGATTTTCACATCCCGAAAACGAGCGTGGACGAATCCGCCGACGTGTTCTCGCAGTTGGGCGGGGCAGTCACCAAGCGGCTGTACCCGAACATGGGGCATACCGTCAACGACGACGAGATCGCGTTCGTCAAGACGATGCTCGAAGCGGTCAGCTCGACGTAAGATAACCCCCGTACTATTCGTCAATACTACAGCCAATTCACTCGTCAACTCGCAGAAGCCGACGCCGTTCGGCTTCTTTATTCTCGCAAGGGGCTACCCATGACGATCCTTGGACTGCATCACATCACGCTGGTCTCGTCCAATGCGCAGCGCACGGTCGATTTCTACACCAGGGCGCTCGGCTTGCGCTTCGTCAAGAAGACGGTCAACTTCGATGACCCCGGCAGTTATCACCTGTACTTCGGCGACGAGACCGGCAGCCCCGGCTCGGCGGTCACCTTCTTCGAATGGGCGCACGCGCCGAAGGGCAAGCCCGGCGTCGGCGGGACGCACCATTTCGCGCTGACGGTCGAGGATTACGATGGCTTGCTCAGGTGGAAGCGCCGCCTGACCGACCTCGGCATCGCTGTCGATGGTCCGTATGACCGCCACTACTTCAAGTCAATCTACATGCGCGACCCGGACGGCGTGATTGTGGAAATTGCCACACGCGGACCCGGTTTTGCTGTTGACGAAGCGCCGGATGCCATCGGCACTGAGCAGCGCGACCCGCCGCCGGAAATGCTGCGCGCCAACCGCGACGCGGCGGCAATCGCCGCGACGACCTGGGCGGAGCCAGTGCGGGAGATCACCCCCGGCATGGCGCTGCGCCACGGGATGCATCATATCTCGGCGATTAGCTCGAATTTCGAGCGGACGAACGCCTTTTACGGCGATCTGCTAGGGATGCGCCGCGTCAAGATGACCTCGAACTTCGACGATCCGAATTCGGCGCACTGGTACTGGGGCGTCGGCGATGGACAGCCCGGCACGCTGATCACCTACTTCGAACACAAGCAGGGGCGGCGCGTGCAGATGGGCGTCGGGCAGACGCATCACTTCGCGCTGGCGGTGCCGGATGAGGCGGCTCAGTTGGAGTGGCGTGAGAAGCTGATACGTGCCGGATACCGCGTCTCGCCGGTGATGGATCGCGTCTACTTCAAGAGCATCTACAGCAACGACCCGGACGGGCACATCGTCGAGCTGGCGACGGTTGGACCCGGCTTCCCGGTGGACGAAGACATCACCGAGCTGGGCACACACCTGATGCTGCCGCCCTGGCTGGAGCAGCACCGCTCGGTCATCGAGGGCGCGCTGACGCCGCTTCAGATTGACCCATGGCAGTTACAGCGCACGCCATAATTCGGTTCGCTATGTAATGATCGGGACAGTCACGCACCGTGTGGCTGTCCCGTTCGTCCCGTTCCCCGCGATTCGCTTCAATGAAGCAGAAACAGTTCAATCCCGCAGAACAAATGTAATATGCCTGCCGCTCAGAATTAGAACAAATGGCTGAATTCCCCTCTGGACAGGATAGAACATGCGTGCTATACTGTTCTATAGTGAGCACAAGAGGTATTGGAATGGCGAAACCGACCGAGATCAAGCGGCTTCAACAACGCAGTCGTAATCTGCGCGTCCGGCGCGTGGCACCGAACACGCTGGTCGTCACCAGCCGGTCGAATCCGTACGCGCATCACATCGTCACGCTGGAAAGCGATCAGGAAGGCACGATCCGCGCTCGCTGCACATGCCCCTGGGCGCAGAACGGCGGCTACGGCTGCTCGCACGTGATGGCGGCGCTGAATTACATGGCGACGCGCCAGCGCCGGACGATCAGCTTCTGGAGCGATCTGGAAGAGGCGAAGAAGCAGCGGCATCGTATCCTGCGGCTGGCGGGATATGGTCCCGATGGCGATATCTACATCACCAGCCGCCCGGCGGACACCGCCTGAGCATATCCAAAACAAAAGCGCGCCTGCACGGGCGCGCTTTTTTGATTCTAGTCGATCCCGGGATTCTAATCGATCCCGGCGACGATCTTCTCGCGGGCTTTCTGATCTTTCATGCGCTTCTCGTTGTTGAGGATGCGCTTGCGCATCCGCAGCGACTGCGGCGTCACCTCAAGAAGCTCATCCTCGGCGATGAATTCAAGATAATCATCAAGGCTCATGTTTGGCGGCGGCTTGAGCTTGTCGTCCTTGCCAAAGTATTCCGTGTGAATCGCCGAAAGCTGCTTGGTCTTGCACACGTTGACGGCGAGGTCTTCAGGGCGAATGTGTTCGCCGACGACCATGCCCTCGTACACTTCGACGCCCGGCGTGATGAAGAACGTGCCGCGCGGCTGCAGGGCGACCATCGCGTAGGTGGACGACATGCCCGGATCAGACGCGATCAGGCTGCCGAACTGCCGACCGGGAATGCTGCCCTGCACCGGCTCGTAGCCGTAGAAGATGCTGTGCATCTGTCCCATGCCGCTGGTGGCGGTCATGAAGCGCGAGCGGAAGCCGAGCAAGCCGCGCGTCGGCACGAGGTACTTCAGGTAGGTCGTGCCGCTTTCGGTGCGCATGTCGATCATCTGCCCGCGCCGCACGCCCAGCAGTTCAACTACTGTGCCGGTCAGCGCGTCGGCGACCTCGATATGCACTTCCTCAATTGGCTCAAGCATTTCGTCGGTGTCGGGGTCGCGGTGATAGATGACTTCCGGCTTGCTGACCTCGAACTCGTATCCCTCGCGGCGCATGGTCTCGATCAGGATGGCGAGGTGAAGCTCGCCACGCCCACTGACGACGAACTTCTCCGGCGATTCGCCATCGGCGACGCGCAGGGCGAGGTTGCTGCGGGTTTCGTTGTACAGGCGCTCGCGCAGGCGGCGCGACGTACCCCAGCCGGTTTTGCCTTCGCGCCCTGCGAAGGGCGAGGTATTGACGCCGAAGGTCATGCGCACCGTCGGCTGCTCGACGCTGATCGGCGGCAGCGGTTTCGGGAATGACGGGTCGGCAATCGTATCGCTGATGCCGATCACATCGAAGCCGCCAAAGGCGACGATGTCGCCCGCCCGTGCTTCGTCGACTTCCTGCTTCGCGAGGTTGTGATAGGTGAACAGGTACTCAATCCTGCC
This sequence comes from Anaerolineae bacterium, assembly GCA_020848855.1. The sequence goes on from JADLHH010000093.1 coordinate 4,784, forward strand.
GTTTTCCTGTTCGCCCTGCGGCGTGATGCGCACGACCGGCATCCCGCGCTTCATGACGCCGGAATGCAGCCGACCGACGGCGATCTGCCCCTTATAGTTGTCGTATTCGAGCGTCGTCACCAGCAGGCGCGGCGGCTCATCCTCGATGAGCGGACCGGGGACTTCCTTGATGATCGTCTCGAATAGCGGGATCAGGTTATCCTGCATCGTGTCGTGGGCATAACCGGACGTGCCGTCCAGCCCTACGGCATAGACAACCGGAAAATCTGCCTGCTCGTCGCTGGCGCCCAGCTCGATGAACAGGTCGAACGTCTCGTTCAGGACTTCGGCGGGGCGCGCGTGCGGGCGGTCGATCTTGTTGATCACCACGATGATACGCAGCCCGGCGTTGAGCGCCTTGCGCAGAACAAAGCGCGTCTGCGGCATGGGTCCTTCGACGGCGTCAATCAGCAGCAGCGCGCCGTCGACCATGTTGAGCACGCGCTCGACCTCGCCGCCAAAGTCGGCGTGACCAGGGGTGTCGACAATGTTGATCTTGACGTTATCCCAGGTGACGGCGGTGTTCTTCGCCAGAATGGTGATGCCACGCTCGCGCTCCAGCGCGTTCGAGTCGAGAATCTGCGCGCCCGCTGCTTCAGGATTGCGGAATACTTTGGTTTGCTTGAGCATTCCGTCAACCAGCGTTGTCTTGCCATGATCGACGTGCGCGATAATCGCGATGTTGCGAATATCTGACCGTGTTTGACTCACTATCGTCTAGACCTTTGGAACCTTATGGACACGTTCTATTGTAGCAGGGAAGAGTTAAGGAATGTAGGGAGAGTTCGCTAACGCCAGCCGGGTGATTATTGTTGGAAAAGGGGCATGGCGGACACAATGATGGCGCGCCGTGCCCCACACGTGTGCTAATTGTGGACGCTCTCAGCACGGATTTCCTTACCGAGCCGGATCACCTCGCGCGCCAGCAGATCGAAATCTTCCCGGCGACTCCGGTGATTCGTATTGCACATGCGGATCGCCTGCCTGCCATTCAGCATCGTCCCGGTGACGATGGCGACGCCGCTTTCCTGCACGCGGATCAGCAGCTCGTGGTTCAGGTGATTGAGCGCGTCATCGTTCAATCCGTCGGCGCGGAAGCGGAAGCAGACGACAGTGAGAGCGACCGGCGCGAGCATCTCCAGTTCCGGCGCGGCTTCCACCAGCCCGGCGAGATAATGCGCCTGATCGACGTTCTGCTGGATGAGCCGTCCGAATTTGTCGATGCCGTCCGCCTTAATCATCATCCAGACTTTGAGGGCGCGGAAGCCGCGCGTCAGTTGGATGCCGAAGTCGCTGAACCAATCCTTGCCGGCGGCGATCCCGCGCTCGCCGTGCGCCAGATAGTTCGGCGTCAGGGTGAAGGCGCCGCGATGTTTCGCCCGGTCGCGGACGAGCGTACAGCCGACTTCGAAGGGCGCGTAGAACCACTTGTGCAGGTCGAACGCCAGCGAGTCGGCGCGCTCCATCCCGGCGGTCAGCGGGCGCAGTTCCGGCGCGAGCGCCGCCAGCGCGCCAAACGCGCCGTCGACGTGGAACCACATGTCTTCGCGGGCGGCGATATCCGCCAACCGGCTCAGATCATCGAACGAAGCGGTAT
>JADLHH010000094.1 GCA_020848855.1 Anaerolineae bacterium
CTAATTGGTTGGTCATCGAAACAGTTCAGAGCGCTTGCCAAGTATTCTATCAACTCGCGCGCCTGCCGCAAGCGATTGGCTGGCACGCTCGTCGCGCGGTGCAGGTTTCTTCCGGCGGGCAGCCTGCATATTCAGTTACAATGGGATTCATATATACCTGGAAATGAGGGAGTTGCACCATGAGTGAAGAGATCAGCCAGGTTTCTGCCCGCTTCGACGCGCTGCGCGCCCGCTTCGATCAACTGAACAACGCGGCGGGGCTATCCGAGCTTTCGAGCAGCGCCGCGTCGCTGACGCGCGACATCGGGACTCTGCCGGACGAGATCGCCAAGATTCGCCAGCGCGGCTACGTGTTCGGGTCGTATCTCGAACACAAAGGTGACGTGCTCCAACAGCATTGGGATGAACTGCGCGACGACGTGCAGCGCGCCATCGATGCGGACTCGGAGCGGCTGCACGGCGAAGTCAGCCGGCTGCGCCGCCGCGTCGAATCCGCGACCAGCCTGCGCACCACCAGCCCGGCGGCGCTTGTGTCGCAGCTTCCCGACCTCGAACGCGGGCTGGACGCTGCCGAAGCGATCCTGAACGATGCCAAAACGCGCATTCAGGGACTGTTCTCCACCCTGCAGACCGATACGTCACAGATGCTCAATCAACTGCGCCAGATCAACGGGTATCTCGACGAGCGCGACGAAGCCAAATTCCCGTTTCTGGCGCAGGAAGCGGTATTCCTCGTCGCCAAAGCCGAGTGGGTCGACGGGCGCGACAATCCCGACGGCATCCTGTACCTGACTGACCAGCGCCTGCTGTTCGAGCAGAAAGAGAAGACCGGCAAGAAGCTCGGCTTGTTCGGCGGCAAGCAGACGCAGGAACTCGAATGGGAAATCCCGCTGCACCAGATCGACGGCGTGCAAGCCGAAAACAAAGGCTTCATGGGCGGCAAGGATATGCTCAACTTCGCGCTCGGCTCCAGCGCGCCGTATGCCGCGCTGACCGTCGAGGTAAAGGGCGGCGTGCAGTCGAAATTCTGGGCGGCGCAGATCGAACGCATGATCAAGGGCGAGACCAGTGACGAGCGCGCTATTCAGCCGGACGCCGAGACGCTGGAGGCGATCCGTAACGCGCCGACCGCCTGCCCGTCGTGCGGCGGGACGCTGCCGCAGTTGGTCGCCGGGCAGCGGCAGGTCGAATGTGTTTACTGCGGCTCGGTGATCCGAGTATAAGACACCCGCGCGATTTGGGCGCTCATGCCTTGTCGCTGAGCGCCTGGAGCGCTGCTTTGGGCAGCGTGACGCCGACCTGCTGCAGAGCGAGGAATGCCGCGCCGATCACCGGCGGCGCAATCGGCGGTCGGACACGCGCATGAGGCAGCACGCGGGCGATGGCGGCTTCCAGCGCCCGGCGATAGTACACGTTCACCGTGCCGAGGCTGCCGACCGGGATCACCAGTACGTCGTCGGGTAGGCGCAGCTTTCCGGCGACGGTCGAGACCATCAGCGCCAGTTCGGCGCAGCCGCGCTCGACAATCGCGCGAGCGGTGGCGTCGCGCTCGGCGACCTCGACCACCAGCGGCGCGAGCGCGGCAATCCCGGCAAAGTCCAGCCTGGGATAGTAAATGCGGTGCATGATCGTGTTGATGTCGGTGATGCTGAGCGCCGCCATGCACGGCTCGGTCAGCGCGGTCGCTTCGGCGCGACCGTCGGCGGCGCGGATGACGGCTTCCAGCGCCTGCTGACCGAGGAAAAAGCCGCTGCCATAGTCGTCGACGATGTAGCCCCAGCCGCCGCTGCGCCACGAGTCGCCCGCCGCGTTGCGCCCGTAGCACGACGACCCCGTCCCGGCGATCAGTGTGATGCCCGGCTGCCCGGCAGTACCGCCCGCCAGCGCGATCACGATGTCGAGATCAACGCCGACCGGGATGCCGGGGCGCAGACCGAGACCGTCCAACATGCCTCGGATCACCTGTTTGTCGACCTCGGAATTCGCGCCGCCGATGCCCAGGAATGCCGTGTCGATGCGCTCGACGCCGCCGAGACCGGCGCACGCCGCGCGGATCGCTTCGTTGAGATGCCGCGCGCCGACCGCTGCTTCCACCGCGTCGGGCTTGGATGCGCCGCTCACGCCCGAACCCAGCAGCCGCCCCTGATCGTCCACGATGACGCAGCGCGTTTGCGTGCCGCCGCCGTCTACGCCAAGTGCCAACGCCATGCCAACCAGCCTCTCGTTTGCCTCGAAGTTCGCCGATACCCGGTGAGAGAGTATCCGGGCATGATAGTACCATAAATCGTCCGGTAAATGGATTTGTCGGACAGGGCGGCAGCGGGCATAATCTAGCGCCTGGTTTTGCTCGCACAGCGCATGACCTCTAAATCGCATGGGTCGAATGCCGCCCGCACAAGGAGTCGTCAAACGTGTCGCATAAAGTCCGATGGACAGCCCAGAAGATCGCCCAGCGCCTCAGCCTGATCGAGCCGCTGGCTTACCGGGCGCGCTTCCCGCTGCCGCCGTTTCGCTATCAGGCGCTGTCCAGCCCGCTCGACGCGCCGCCGGTCGGTCACGACGTGGACGACGGCGGCTGGGAAACCGTGAAGCCGTTTACCTACTGGGGCGGCTGGCGGCAGGATTTCGCGCTCCGCACCACCTTTCAGACTCCCGCTGCGGTGCATGACGCCGTGTATGCGTTGTATCTGCCGCTGGGCAACACGCGCGATTTCAGCCACCCGGAAACGCTGGCGTATCTCGATGGGCAGCCGTATGCCGCCGCCGACCGCCACCACCCCGAAATCGTGCTGACGACGGCGTTCTGCGACGGTGAGCCGCACCAACTCGCGCTGCACGGCTGGACGGGCGGAGCGATCAGCGGCGACCAGCACGTCAGGCTGTACATGGGTGAATGCGCCGTCGTGCAGATCGATCTTCCGATGCGCCGGTTGGTCGCTGCCACCCGCGTAACGCTGGACGTTGCCAACCAGCTTGACGAGGACGACCCGGTCAAGGGACGCCTGTTCAACGCGCTGGACGACGCTTACAGGATTCTGGATACGCGCGACCCGCTCGGCACACCGGCATTTTACGACAGTGTCCTGGCGGCGCTGGATGCGCTGCGGGCGGGCGTCGCTGCTGCCGGCGCGCCGCTGGACGTGGACATCATCGGCGTGGGGCACGCGCACATCGACGTGGCGTGGCTGTGGACGCTGGGGCAGGTGGTGCGCAAATCGGGGCGGACGTTCAGCACGGTTTTGCGGCTGATGGATCAGTATCCCGATTACACCTTCTCGCAGAGCCAGCCGCAGTTGTACCAGTACGTCGAGCGCAACTACCCCGAACTGTTCGCGCAGATCAAGCAGCGGGTGGCTGAAGGGCGCTGGGAGCCGATGGGCGGCACGTGGGTCGAGCCGGACTGCAATGCCATCGGCGCGGAGTCGCTGGTGCGGCAGTTTTTGCTGGGGCGCGGCTACTTCCGCAGACATTTTGGCGATGTCGATACGCCGGTGCTGTGGCTGCCGGACACCTTCGGCTATAGCTGGGCGCTGCCGCAGTTGATCAAGCAGGCAGGCATGAAGTATTTCATCACCCACAAGATGAGCTGGAACCAGTACAACCAGATGCCATACCAGTTACTGTGGTGGCAGGGGCTGGACGGCACGCGCGTGCTGACGCATTTTCTGACCACAGCGACCGGTGACGAATTCCTGCCCTTTTCGACCACCTACAACGGCATGGCGAACGCGAAGGAAATCTTCGCGACATGGGACAACTTCCGCCAGAAGGAGACCTACAACGAACTGCTGACCGCCTACGGCTACGGTGACGGCGGCGGGGGTCCCACCCGTGAGATGATCGAGAATATTGCCGAAATGGGGCAGTTCCCCGGCGCGCCGCGCGTGCGCTATGGCACGATCCGCGAGTTCATGGAGCGTATGGAAGCGGCGGTGTCCGACGATTTGCCGGTGTGGACCGGCGAGTTCTATCTCGAATATCATCGCGGGACGTACACCAGCCAGGCGCGCAACAAGCGCAATAATCGCAAGAGCGAATTTCTGCTGCACGACGCCGAGTTTCTGGCGGCGCTGGCGGCGCTGACGACCGATTACGCCTATCCGCATGAAGCCATCAATCAGGCGTGGGAGCTGGTGTGCCTGAACCAGTTCCACGACATTCTGCCGGGGTCGTCCATCGGCGCGGTCTACGAGGATAGCACGAAGGATTACAACACGATCCGCGAAATCGGCGAGCGGGTCAAGACCGATGCCATCAACGCACTGGAGAAAACCTTCCCACCGGACGTGGCGATGATCGTCGCCAACCCCACCGGTTTCGCCGGAAGGCGAATCGGGTTTCTGCCTGAAGGGGACATCGGCGGTCTGGCGGACGCGACCGGAAATCCACTGGTGACACAGCCAGTCGACGGCGGCACGCTGGTCGAACTGCCGAATCTCCAGCCGTACAGCATCGCCGGGCTGAGCGAAACGGACGCAGCCGCACCATCAGCCAGAAGCGAGCTTTCGGTCGCGCAGGCGAACGGCATGACGGTGCTGGAGAACGCCCTCGTCCGCGTCGAACTGAACGCCAACGGTGACATCACCCGCTTATACGACAAGCAAGCCGACCGCGAAGCGCTCGCGCCGGGCGCGGTGGCGAATGAACTACAGGTGTTTGAAGACCGCCCGATGAACTTCGATGCCTGGGACATCGACATTTTCTTCGAAGACCGCACAGCGAAAGTCGAGGGTGTTGAGAGCATCGAAGTCATCGAGCAGGGCGCGCTGCGCGTCGGCGTCGAAATCCGGCGGCGGTACGGCAGCAGCGCCATCGTCCAGAGGATTTACCTGTGCGGCGACAGCAAGCGGCTGGACTTCGACACCTGGATCGACTGGCACGAGCATCACATTCTGCTCAAGGCGGCGTTCCCGGTCGATGTGATGAGTCCGGCGGCGACCTTCGACGTGCAGTGGGGCAACGTCCAGCGGGCGACGCACCGCAATACGTCGTGGGACTGGGCGCGCTTCGAGACCTGCGCGCATAAATGGGCGGATTTGAGCGAGGGCAACTACGGCGTCGCGGTGCTGAACGACTGCAAGTATGGCTATGACGTTCACGACAACGTGATCCGGCTGAGCCTGCTGAAAAGCGCGACCAGCCCCGATGCCAATGCCGACCAGGGCGAGCACCGGATGGTCTACAGCCTGCTGCCGCACACCGGCGACTGGCGCACGGATGTGATCCCCGCCGCTTACGACCTGAACAATCCGGTGATCCTGCGGCGGGTGCGCGGCGGTGCTTCGAACAACAGCGCCCCGACCAGCCTCGTCTCGGTGGATGTGCCGAACGTGGTAATCGAGACGGTCAAGCAGGCGGAAGACGGCAATGGCATCGTCGTGCGGCTGTACGAAGACCAGCGCAATCGCGGCAAGTTCACGCTGACGACGGGATTCCCGCTGGCGGCGGCGTACCGCTGCAACCTGCTCGAAGAAAACGATGAAGCGCTGGGAATCGACGGTAGTCAAATCCGGCTCGACATCACGCCGTACCAGATTATCTCGCTGCGGCTAATCCCGTCGCTGCCGCTTAGCTCGCAGGCGTAAGGAGGCGGTGATGCACATTCTGGACGCGGCGGCGGTTAGCCGCGCCGTCTCAATGCGCGAGGCGATTGATGCCGTGCGCGAAGGATTTATCGCGCTTTCGACCGGGCGGGCGAACGTGCCGGTGCGCGGCGTGCTGCCGGTCAACGGTAATACCACGCTGACCATGTCGGCGTACATTCACGGCAGTCCGGTCAGTACGGTCAAGGTGGTATCAGTATATCCCGACAATCCACAGGTAGGGCTGCCGACGGTGCTGGGCAGCGTGCTGGTACTGGATGCGACAACCGGCGTGCCGCTGGCGCTGCTGGATGGCGCTTCGCTGACGGCGCTGCGCACCGGGGCGGCGTCCGGGTTGGCGACGGATTTGCTGGCGCTACCCGACGCGCACGTACTGGGAGTGATTGGCGCGGGTAAACAGGCGCGCACGCAGGTCGAGGCGGTGTATGCTGTGCGCCCGATTGACCAGATTCGCGTATACAGCCTCAACGGGGCAGAAGCGTTCGCGCAGGAACTCCGCGAGCAGTATGAGGTTGCCGTCCACGCTGCCGCTGATCTCGGTGAAGCGCTGCGTGGGGCGCAGGTGGTGGTCGCCGCGACCAACAGCCGGACGCCGGTCGTGCATCTCGAACATTTGCAGCCGGGCGCGCACGTGAACGGTGTCGGCTCGTTTCGCCCGGATATGCAGGAAGTCGCCGCCGACGTGGTAGCGCGAGCGAAAGTCGTTGTCGATCACCGCGAAAGCGTCTGGCACGAGGCGGGCGATTTGATCATCCCGCACGATCAGGGCTTGATTCCGATGGACAGCGATTTTGCCGAGATCGGCGAAGTCGCCGCCGGGCTGCGCCCCGGACGCACATCGCCGGACGCGATCACCTTCTTCAAGTCGGTCGGCAACGCGGTACAGGATGTCGCCGTCGCCGCGCGAGTGGTCGCGTCGCTGCACATCTGACGAGCGAAGCGGGCGAACTAACCGTTCATCGCGCCCGCAGCGCTGCTTACGAAATGTTTGCGCTGGTAGACGCCTATGTGCCTATGGCGATACAATGCAGGCACGGGTGATTATTGAAAACGAGCGTCTCTTGCCTCAAATGAGTAGCTCTATCGGCATCGCCGGAATCGGGACGTTTTTCCCCAGGCGCATCGAAACGGCGGCGGAACTGGCGGCGCGTTCGGGGATTCCTGAGGCGATCCTGCGCGAGAAGATGGGGATTCGCCAGCGGCACATCGCCGACACCGACGAGACGGTGACGATGATGGCAAGCGAGGCATCACGGCGCGCAATCGCGCAGGCGGGCATCACGCCGGAGCAGATCAGCCTGGTGATTTCGCATGGCAGCGAGCATAAGGATCATCTCGTCTGGAATGCCGCCGCCAAGATCATGCAGAACGTCGGCGCGACCAGCGCCTATGCTTTCGAAATGTACGCGCTGTGCGCCGGCGCGCCGATTGCCATGAACACGGCGAAGGCGATGATGCTGGGCGACCCGCGCCTGCAATACGTCCTGCTGGCGGCGGGCAGCCGCGAGAACGACCTGATTAACGTCGAAAACGAGCGCTCGCGCTTCATGTTCAACTTCGGCGCGGGCGGCGGGGCGATGCTGTTGAAGCGGGATGCGGATCAGAACCTGATCCTCGGCGCGTCGGCATATACCGATGGCACGCTTTCGGAGACCGTTGTCCTGACCGAAGCGGCGGTCGGGGCGGGCGAGCCAGTCGTTGGCGAGCTGCGCGGCAGGCTCGACGTGACCGACAACGACTACATGGCGGAGCGGCTGGGCGAAGTCTCGCTGCCGAACTTCGTCCGCGTGATCACCGAAGCGGTCGAGCAGAGCGGGGCGGCGCTGGCGGACGTGCGTTTCCTCGGCATCACCCACATGAAGCGCTCGTTCTACCTGCAAATTCTGGAGAGCGTGGGCTTGATGCCGGAGCAGTCGGTGTATCTGGAAGATTACGGGCACGTTCAGAGCGTCGATCAGGCGCTGGCGATTGAACTCGGCGTGGCGCAGGGCAGGATCAAGCCGGGCGACCTGATCGTGTTGGCAGGAGCAGGTACGGGCTATACGTGGAGCGCCATCGCCGTGCGGTGGGGATGAAATGCGCCTTGCATAGATGATGACGTGGAGACGAGGCATACCTCGCCCTACTTAAAAATCGTTTGATATGGGAATTTTTCGATGCGAATATTAGCTTCTGACTGGATCGCCTTCCACGCCGACCGCACGCCGGAAAAGCTGGCGATGATCGATCAGGCGACGGGGCGGCGCTTCACCTACGGCGAGTTCAACGACCGCAGCGCGCGGCTCGCCGCTTACCTGCGCGATGCCTGGGGCGTGCAGCCCGGCGACCGCGTCGCCATCCTCGGCAAAAACTCGACCGACTACTTCGAATTTCAATTCGCCTGCATCAAGCTGGGCGCGATGATGCTGCCGCTCAACTGGCGGCTGGCGGAGCCGGAGCTGCTATTCATCCTCAACGACGCCGAGCCGGTCGGGCTGGTGTTCGACGGCGAATTCGCCGGGCGCATCCCCGGCTTGATGGCGTCGCCGCTGCGCCACTTCCTGCGGCTGGATTTCGGCGCGCCGCCCGTCGACGCGCACCCGGCATACGAGGACGCCATCTCATCGACGCGCGATCACGTCGTCATGGACGAGCAGACGACGCACGATACGCCGATGATGATCATGTACACGGCGGGCACGACCGGACACCCGAAGGGCGTGATCATCACACACGGCATGATGCTGTGGAACGCGATCAACATCAGCACGCCGACGGCGCTCAGCAGCGAGAGCGTTTATTACTGCGTGCTGCCGACGTTTCACATCGGCGGGCTGAACCTGTACGCCAACCCGGTGCTGCATCACGGCGGCACGAACATCATCGCCCGGCAATACGACCCGGAGCTGGCGCTGCAAACCCTGAGCGATCCCGAACTGGGGGCGACCCATTTCTTCGGCGTGCCGTCGATCTACCTGTTTATGAGTCAGCATCCCGATTTCGACGCGACCGACCTCAGCCGGATCGTGTCGTGGGGCTGCGGCGGCGCACCGATGCCGGTGGCGGTTCTTCAGCAGTATGCGAAGCGGGGCATCATCATTCAGCTTGGCTTCGGCATGACCGAGACCAGTCCGACGGTATTCCTGAACGATAAGCGGCGGGCGCTGGCGAAACCATCGTCGGTGGGCAAGCCGCTGCTGCACACGCGCGTGCGCGTCGTGAACGACGATTTCCGCGACGTCGCGCCGGGGCAGATCGGCGAGGTGGTGATCGGCGGACCGAACATCACGCCCGGCTACTGGAAGCGCCCGGATGCCAACGCCGACAGTTTCACGGTGGACGAATTCGGCAACCGCTGGATTCACTCCGGCGATGCCGGGACGGTCGACGACGAGGGCTGCATCTACGTGGTCGACCGCTACAAGGATATGTACATCAGCGGCGGCGAGAACGTGTACCCGGCGGAAATTGAGCAGGTGATCTATGGACTGGACGCGGTCGCCGAAGCCGCCGTGATCGGCGTGCCGGACGAGCGCTGGGGCGAAAGCGGGCTGGCGGTGGTGGTCGTGAAGCCGGGCTACGAACTGCGCGATGAAGAAATCATCGAGCGCTGCCGGACGAATCTGGCGAAGTTCAAGGTTCCGAAGGCGGTCGTGTTCATCGAAAGCCTGCCGC
>JADLHH010000095.1 GCA_020848855.1 Anaerolineae bacterium
GGTCGCAATGATCCCCTCATCCCCCGAGCCCCCTTTTCCCACGCAGGCGGAGAGAAGGGGGAACGTCCCCCTCGCCCCGTTTACGTGGGAGAGGGGCAGGACGCGAAGCGTCCGGGGTGAGGGGGTTTTAGAGACCATTTGAATATTCCACGATTCTCGCGTAGGGGCGCACGCCGTGCGCCCCTACAACCACACCTTCACGGGAGCGAGGGGGATTTTTCAAATGGCTTCTTAAACACGCTCATATCGTGCCCCTACGTAGACCCCAAATTCAACGTACCTCACATTTCTGCGCGTTCTGCATCCTAAGCGATGCCCGAAGGTGTCATTCTGCATGGGTTTATTGTGAACTTCTTCACCAACGGAATTCATTCGTTTATACGAGAATCGACATAAACGAAGGGATAGACGGTTGGATACGCTGCTGGTTGAAGAAATCGAAATGCTCCATAACCGGGTTTGCACGGCGCTAGGCGACCCGAAACGGGTGATGCTGCTCTACGTCCTCGCCCGCAAGCCGCACAACGTCAGCGAACTCGCCGTCGAACTCGACACGCCGCAGCCGACCGTCTCGCGTCATCTGGCGGTGCTGCGCGAGCGCTCGCTGGTGAAAACCCAGCGCGAAGGCACGTCGGTCGTTTACTCGCTTGCCGACCACCGCGTGATCGAAGCGCTCGACCTGCTGCGGGCGCTGGTACGCGATCAGGCACACGCGCAGGCGCATCTGGCGGATTTCACCGCGCTCGATGCGCAGGCTTCGCCGCCGGACGAGGCGTGATGGTAGTGCCGGGTTCGGCGCTCGTCTCCCACTCTTGCCATTCAATGAAAGCGAATGTGGCTTTCAGGATTAGTTCACTCAGGAGTTGAACAAATGAAGAAGCTGCTTTATTTGCTGTTTGTTTTGCTGCTCGTCCTCCCGACGTTCGTGATCGCGGCGCAGGATACCGCTGTCCTCACGCCGGAAGAAGTCGTCGCCGCCCGCGTTGAGGAATTCGGGACGAACCTGCCGCGCGGCTACGGCTTGATCAGTGCGGCTGATCTGGCGGGCTTCCTGACAGCACAGGACATGGTGCTGCTGGACGTGCGCCAGCCGGAAGAGTACGAGGCGGGGCATCTGGTCGGCTCGTTCAATGTTCCCATCCGCGAACTGAGCCAGAACCTCGACCTGCTGCCGGACAAGACCGCCAGCATCGTCGTGATCTGCAAGGGCGGTGGGCGCGCCGTGCTGGCAGCGACCGCGCTGGAACTCCTTGGCTACGAAAATGTCAAGGTGCTCAAGGGCGGTTTTGATGGGTGGGCGGGCGAAGAACTGCCGACGACGACCGATGTTTTCACGGCAGAAGCCGGGGATGTGCTCGAATTCGACCCCGACATCTTCGCGGCAATCGATACCTATCTGACGAATCTGCCGGAAGGCTTCGGGATGGTTTCGTCGCAGAATCTGATGGCGGAATACGCTCGTAACCCGCTCCCCGAGTCGGACGGCTCCATCTGCTGCAAATCCCCGCATACCGAAGGCGATGTCAAGCTGACGGGCGAGGTAGTTCTGCTCGACGTGCGCAGCGCCGAAGAATGGGCGTCGGGATATATAGCAGGCGCGACGCACCTGTGGATCGACGAATTCGCCAACCACCTTGTCGATATGCCCGCCGACCTGGAGACGCCGATTGTCGTCTACTGCCAGTCGGGCTATCGCGGCGGCATCGCGGCGGTGATGCTGAACGCGCTCGGTTATACCAACGTTCGCAACCTCTCCGGCGGCGTCAATGCCTGGAGCGCGGCGGGGCTGCCGCTGGTGGGCGTGCCGGCGTCGTAACCTGTCAGACGAATAACGAACGCATTTTCACCCGATACCCTGCTCAGGGTATCGGGTTTTTTGTGCCGGTAGCTCGGCAGCGGATTCATTCAACCGGGCTTGGTCAGAACAGTCAGTTTCCCCTCATGGCAGGGAACGGGGTAAGGTCAGACAATCGCTTCCGGCAGTATTCCCTATTCGCAGATGGGCGCGGATGTGGTTTTAGGATTAGGGGCAGACACACGGGTCTGCCCCTACGGTACAGGCGTTCAGTTCAGTCGCCGGCTGCCGGAGACTGCGTCAGCGGCTCGGCGTTGGGGGATACGGTCGGGCGGGTGGCGCGCTGGTAGCGGCTGGTTTCTTCGTAGACCGGGAAGTAGCGGGCGATCAGGCTGTAGACCAGCACCAGCCCCGCCGCCACGCCGACCAGAATGGCGACTTCCATCCAGTGGGGGCTGTAGGTCTCGCCTGAAACCGGCGCCATCGCAAACCAGGTCACGTCGAAGCGGTTGAGGATCACCCCGCCCATGATCAGGAACGCGCCGATCAGCGAGAACAGGCGGCTGGTGCGCACCTGCTTGAAGGCGAACAGCCCGATGGGCAGCACCGCGCCGACGATGAGTTCCGTCCAGAACAGGATGCTGTACGTCCCGCTGCTGAACAGCAGGTCAAGCTCGTTGGCGATGATCAGTTCGCCAAACTTGAGCACCAGATAGAAGGCGAGAATCCAGGGCAGGAACCAGCTTAATTTGGCGATGACCTTGATTTTCAGGCTGCGCCCGAACAGGCGATAACTGACGGTCGCCCCGGCGATCACCAGCGAAATGCCGGCGGCGAACGAGCTGACCAGGAAGAATACTGGCAGCAGCATCGACGACCACAACGGGTGCAGGCGCGGCGACATGATCACGAACATCGTGCCCAGCGACGATTGGTGCATGGTCGAAAGCGTGACGCCGGCGATCACGATGGGCACGGTGAAGCGCCTGATGGTCGGCAGCAGCCATTTGAAGCGCGATTTTTCCAGCAGCACCGGGCTGAGTTCGTACACCAGAATCAGCGAATAGGCGGTGATGCACCAGCTCACTTCGAGCAGCGCCGAACTCACATTCGGGTGCAGGAACACGTTGTAGAAGCGATCCCAGCGCCCCAGGTCGAACAGCAGGATGACCATGACGGCGCTGTAGCCCAGCAGCCCGGCGAGGACGGTCGGGCGGGTGGCGGCGTGCAGGTCGTGGAACTGAAAGACGTAGACCAGCGCCGCCAGCGTGAACGCCCCGCCGGACAGCGCGACCGTCGCCAGGTCGAAGCTGATCCAGACGCCCCAGGGGAAATCCTTGCTGAGGTTGGTGGTCGTGCCCAGCCCGGCGTACATCCGGTACGCGCCGACGCCCAGCCCCAGCAGCGCGATCAGCGCCAGCAGGTAGATGAATCTGGGCATGGTGCGCAGTTCGTGAACGAGTCTATTCATCATGGTTCGTCTCTTCTCCGGCAGCTACCGCCGCCTGCTCCTGCGCTGCTTCCAGACGGTCGCGCTCGGCTTCTTCCCGCAGGTGCTTGATCGTCAGGTACGCGCCGGACAGCCCGACCAGCATCGCCCCGGCGACCATCGGCGTGCCTTCGGTCACCAGCCGGTTGAAGTAAGCGGTCGAAGTTGTGTCGGGGTTCGGGAAACCGAGTACTTCGAACGGCACGGGCGAGATGTAGAGCGTCGCCGTGCCGCCGTTTTCGGTTTCGCCGTAGACGTGGTTGACGTATTTGCCGGGGTTCTCGCTGATGCGCCTGTGCGCCAGATCGACCATATCCTCGTACTTGCCGAAGTGGATCGCCCCGGTGGGGCAGGTTGCGGCGCAGGCGGGCTGCTCGCCTTCGCCCAGGCGCGCCATGCACATATCGCACTTGACGACCAGCGGGAAGCGGTCGTTCCATTCGTAATTGGGCACGCCGAACGGGCAGGCGTAGATGCAGTAGCGGCAGCCGATGCAGATGTTGCGGTCGTAGGTGACGATGCCGTCGTCATTCCGCTTGAGCGCGCCGACGGTACACGCCGACACGCACGACGGGTCGAAGCAGTGCATACAGTGGTACGGGACGGTGTAGCGCGCCAGATCGGGGAATTTGCCGGTGACGCCCGTCTCCTTGATCCAGATGCGCGTGGTATCCATCGAAACCTTGTTCTCGACGCTGCACGCCACCATGCAGGTGCGGCAGTCGATGCAGTACGAGGCGTCGATCAGGAAACCGTAGCGCGGGGTTTTTGCTTCATGAGACACGGTGTCACGCCTTTCTCACGGTTACGAACGTCTGACTGAGCGCCTGACCGCCGCTCGCCGGATCGGTATAGGTGACGTGCAGCACCGAGTCGCTCGCGCCGATGCCGAAGGCGGTCGTCAGCCCCTGCGACAGATGCCCGTAGCCGGGCGTCAGGTACACGCAGTCGGGGCGGATGGCGGGGGTCGCTTGCAGGCGGGTGTGGATCGTGCCGACCTGGCTGGACACTTCCACCCAGTCGCCGTCCGCCAGCCCGCGATCCGCCGCCACGTTTTCGTTCATCCACAGGCGCGGCTCGTCGGCGTATTTGTGCAATAGCTGGTTGTTCTGCGAGGCGACCTGTGTCGCCGGAGCGACTTGGCCGGTCAACAGGTAGAACTGTCCCTGCGGCGGTTCCGGCGGCGCGTCCCATTCGGGCACGCGGGGGAAGCCGACGCGCGCCAGCGTCTCGGAGAAAATCTCGATCCTGCCGCTGGGGGTGTTCCAGTTGAAGCTCGGCTCGGCTTCGCTGGCGGGCAGCTCGACATAGCCGCGCTCGCGGATGTTGTCA
>JADLHH010000096.1 GCA_020848855.1 Anaerolineae bacterium
CCCAACCGTAGATCAGCGCTTGCGGCGCGTTTTGCTCGATGCCCGCACCGGGAAAGCCTGGCACCTGCAGGATGATGAGTGGCGCAACCAGAACCGGTGCGAGAAACCAGGCGTAAGCGGTGATGAGATGCAGCATTCCGGCTGTCCGCAGTTGGCGATCTCCCACTAACGGTTTAATGACATTCAGGAGCAACCAGATCGTCGCGCTCAGGTGTAGGATCAAACCTGGCACTGAGAACAGGTTCGATTGGAACCACGGACCCAGCACCAGCCCCAGCGCGCCAATAGTCATCATCCAGAAAATGGGTTTAATTGAGCGCGGCCAAGCCAGCGAGCGTCCGGCAAAACTCGGATACAGGTCAACCAACAATCCAGCGAACACCAGCGCCATGAAGCCCCAGTTGTTGGCGTGGATATGGACTTCAATCGGTACTTTTATTTGCAACCAGGTGCTCCAGCTCTGCCATAATCCTGTGCCGACCAGGATACCCAGCAGTAGGTACGCCAACCCCGCCAGATAGAACTTGCGTCCTTCAGAGGTTTGCGTCGCCGTATTGGGGATACGCATTTTGCCCAACTGCACCATGAGCAATATGGCCGCAATGAAGATCAGGGTGCCGCCGGTGGTGATGAGTACAGTGTTGATTGGCGGAATGCCCATCAGCAGGATGAGCAGCCCAAGATTCAATGTCAGCCAGATGTCCCACCGGATTTTAGGACGCGGCAGCCCTGCCCGTGCAGCCACCAGGATTGGTAAAATGCCAAAGGCGAACTCTGTCAGCATACCCAGCGTGATGAAATGCACCCGCATCCAGCGCAACCCCGCGAAAAAAGGTAGCAGTTCGAAGTGAATCAGCGACGCATCCAGCGCACCCAGCCCTGCCAGCGCAACGTACAGAAAAGCCACAAGAAAATAGGGATTGAACACGCTTCTCCTCCTGGTTGTGAATATCATGAAGTTGCAAAGTTTCTGTGATGTGGCCTACTGACTGTGTCGTTCCTGTGCAAGCTGTTCGCGCGCATTTGCCCCACGGAACGGGTATCCCATCAGGACTCCCGCCACGCAAAAATCCAGTACTCCGCCAGCAATGGGTATCAGCGCAATGAGCGCGAGAAACGTTCCCAGCGTATCCTTGATAACAAATAAGCCTATGGATATCAGAATGATGCCTGCGATAACGCGCATCATACGCCCCTGATTACTGGTCATAAATGTCACGAATGTCATGTTATTCCTCCTGGATATTCACTCAATTCAGGCGATTCTGGCTGCAAGGAAAACCAGACGGGTCTCAGCTTCAGCCCCACGTTTAGCACCTTCTGGCGTGATCACTGTCGCACCCGGACTAACGGGATAGCGTTCATCATCGACGATCATCCACCCCGTCCCTTTGAGAAAGTGGTATACCGCCAAGGCATCGGGATGCAGCGGAATCTTCTGACCGGCTTCAAGCCCGGCGATGATGACTTTTAGTTTCTCGTTTTCCGTCAATATCTGTGGCTGCGGGCCTTCAGGCGAAAAAACGACCTTCTCCCGCCAATCTGGATAGAACATGGATTGCATTGAATTTTCCTCCTCATGGAAGAACATGATCTGAAAGGGTCGGCTGATGGCATGTACCGGGCAGATGCGTTCGCAGTAACCGGCATAGGTACACGCTTGAGGGTTTGTGACAACAGCAATACCGTGTTTCATCGCCAGGGCGCTGGTGGGACACACCCGAATACAAAGCCCACAACCGCTACAACGATTGGTATCAATGAGTGGCACAGGAAGAACCATCTGCCTGTTTGTCATGTGTCAATCATCCCATCGCTGTCTAACCACTTTGACTTCACCGAAACCCGCTGCGTAAATACAGTCTCCGTCATTTACACAGACGAGTCTTCGACTTTTGTCGAATTTCGTCAGGAAAGATTGCCTGACTGGTTAATTTGTTTCAGAATAGGCGGGCTGGACAATCGCTGACCATGCGACTAAGGAAATATAGAAATAGGAGTTATACCTATGGATGACGCGATAAATCAGATAAAAAGCATCCTTTCGACCGTCGCTTACTTTGCCAACCTTGATGATGCGATAATCGAAACCATTGCCCAACAAATGAAGGTTCAACAGTGCGACACAGGGCAGGTCGTGTTCCTCGAAGGGGGACAGGATGTAGCCCTGTATATTGTCCGCACTGGTTGGCTAAAAGCGGTTAAGACATCACCTGATGGACGCGAACAGATATTACATTTCATCGGTCCAGGGGAGGTTTTTAATGTGATTGGTGTTTTTGTTGAGTCCACCAACCCTGCGACAGTCATCGCTCTCGAACCAACAACGGTGTGGGTCATCCAGCAAACTGTCATACTGAAGTTGCTTGACCAGCATCCAGAACTTGGGTGGGTTATCATCCGGCGCCTGGCTGAACGTGTGCAGCAGCTTATTCATATGGTCGAGGATTTGTCGCTGCGAACGATTGAAGCCCGCCTGGCACGTTATCTGATTGAACAATCTACAGAGGAACAGTTGTCACGGCCCCGCTGGGCAACCCAGGCAGAGATGGCGAATCGGCTGGGAACGGTCCCCGATGTGTTCAATCGGGCTTTACGCAGTCTGGCAAAAGACAATTTGATCCGGGTAGAACGACACCAGATTCAAATCCTCGATTATGCGGGTTTGGAAACCAGGGCGGGGATTGATAAACAAGAAACGGTTACGCTTGATAAATGAATGCAAGCTGTCTATCTATAGCCTAAGTTCGTGAAATTTCTGAGCCGAACGCTTAGATGACGAAGCAACGCAGCTAGAAATCGCAGCCGCGTTGCCCGACAGAACATGGGAAGCTATCCGCAAAAAGGTTGTGCAGCTTCGCGGCGATAGTTCTATGGTTGCTGAGACTGGACAGTTGGAAGCGGGCGAACGGATTGGCGATTATCTCGCGCGAGAACCGACAGCAGCCGCTGCAATGGCATTCCTGATCTCAGGGAGTTTAGAACCACAAACACGCTGCTGAATGCCATCGCCCCGGCTGCCAGCATCGGCACGAGCAAGCCAAGCATCGCCACCGGGATCAGGATGATGTTGTAGATGAACGCCCAGAACAGATTCTGGTGGATTGTCCGCATGGTCGCCTTGCTCAACGTGATCGCCCGCGCCACACCGCGCAGGTCGCCGCTCACCAGCGTCACGTCCGACGCTTCCATCGCAATGTCCGTGCCCGTGCCGATGGCGATGCCCACGTCGGCTTGCGCCAGCGCCGGCGCGTCGTTGATGCCGTCGCCGACCATCGCCACGCGCTTGCCCTCGGCTTGCAGCGCCTTCACCGCTTCGACCTTCTGGCTCGGCAGCACGTCTGCCAGCACGCGGTCCACACCGACTTCGGCGGCAATCGCCTGAGCCGTGCGCGCGTTGTCGCCGGTGATCATCACCACTTCCAGACCGAGCGCCTTCAGGCTGGCAATCGCCTCGCGCGAGCCGTCCTTCACCGTGTCGGCGATGCCGATCACGCCGATGATCTGCTCATCCGCTGCGACCAGAACCGCCGTCCGAGCCTGCGCCTGCAAGGCTTCGACTTCCGGCGAGTCGCTTACTCCGACGTACTTCAGGCTGCCGACCTTGATCAGCCTGCCCTCGACCGTTCCACTCACGCCGCGCCCGGATTTGCTCTCGAAGCCTTCCGGCTGCGCCAGCGCCAGATTTTTCGCCTTCGCCGCGTTCACCACCGCCTGACCGAGCGGGTGTTCGCTGGCGCGCTCGACGCTGGCTGCCAGCCGCAGCAGGTCGTCGACGCTCGTGCCGTTCAGGGGGATGACATCCGTCACCGTCGGCTCGCCGCGCGTGATCGTGCCGGTCTTGTCCAGCGCGACCGCTTGCAAGCGCTGCGCGTTCTCCAGCGACTCGCTGTTCTTGAACAGCACGCCCATCTCCGCGCCGCGCCCTGTGCCGACCATGATCGCCGTCGGCGTCGCCAAGCCGAGCGCGCACGGGCAGGCGATCACCAGCACGGCGACCGCGTGCACCATCGCCGTCGTGAACCCCGCCTGTCCGATCACCAGCCAGCCGAGGAACGTCAGCAGCGCCAGTCCCAGCACCGCCGGGACGAATACACTCGACACCTGATCGGCGATCCGCTGGATTGGCGCTTTCGACCCCTGCGCCTGCTCGACCAGCCGGACGATCTGCGCCAGCGCTGTCTGCGTGCCGACCCTCGTCGCCTCGACGATCAGCCGACCACTCTTGTTAACCGTCGCGCCGATCACCTCGCTGCCCACGCGCTTGTTGACCGGCAGGCTTTCGCCTGTCAGCATCGACTCGTCAACCGAAGACCGTCCCTCGATCACGATGCCGTCCACCGGCACGCGCTCGCCGGGACGCACGACCATCCGGTCGCCGACTACCATGTCATCGACCGGGATTTCAACTTCCTCGTCGTCACGCAGCAGGGTCGCCGTGCGCGGCGCGAGTCCCATCAGCTTCTTGATAGCCTCGCTGGTGCGACCCTTCGCCCGCGCTTCCAAAAGCTTGCCCAGCGTGATCAGCGTCAGGATGACCGCCGCCGTCTCGAAATAGACGTGCTCGCCGATGCCCGCAATGCCGAAGATCATGCCGAGCAGGACGATCACGCTGTAGATATACGCCACCGACGATCCCATAGCGATCAGCGTGTCCATGTTGGCGGTGCGGTTCTTGAGCGCCTTCCACGCGCCGACGATATACTGCCTGCCGACGATCACCTGCACCGGCGTTGCCAGCAGGAAGAACACGAGCGGGAAGCCCGACCACAGCAGCCAGCGCAGCGCCGGGGCGACCTGTTCGGTCATCATCATGCCGCTCATCGAGCCGCCCGCCGCGCTCGCCATCACCAGATCGCGCGCCATGCTCAGCACGAACAGCGGCAGCGTGAACGCCGCGCCGATCAGCACCAGCCGCCGCTGGCGGTCGATTTCCGCCTGCCGCGCCGCGCGCTCGGCGTCGATTTCCTCGCCTTTGCTGGCGGCGGACAAATCCAGCACGCCGTAACCTGCCGCTTCGACCGCCTTGACCAGATCGGCGCGGCGGGCAGCGCCCGGCAGATACGTCACTGTCGCCTTCTCGGTCGCCAGGTTGACGTTGACTGCTAGCACGCCGATGGGTTTCTTGAGCGCCCGCTCGACGTTGCGCACGCACGAGGCGCACGTCATGCCGGTGATCGGCAGTTCCATCGTCGCCTGCGCCACGCCGTAGCCCGCGCCGTCGATGCGCTGGATCAGTGTGCTCATATCCACCTGCGCCGGGTCATAGGCGACGCTGGCGCGCTCGGTGGCGAAATTGACGGTCGCTTCGCCGACGCCCTCGGTCTTCTTCAGCGTCCGTTCCACCGTCCGGGCGCAGCTTGCACAGGTCATGCCCGTCACGGGCAGGTCAATTTGTTGCATGGTCATCGCTTGCTTACACTCCGCTGGTATCCTGGGCGAAGCTCCCCAGAATTGGACATTCATCGGTCGGGTGTTCCCCGCCGGGGCATTCGTCGAACAGCGCGCTGAGTTCGGCGCGCATCGCCTGAAGCGCCGCGATTTTGCGGTCGATGTCGTCGATCTTGGCATCCACCATGTCGCGTACGTCGCCGCAGGTCGCGTCTGACGCATATTTCAGGTCGAGCAGCGTTCGGATCTCGTCGAGCGAGAAGCCGACCGCCTGCGCCCGTTTGATGAAGCGGATGCGCTGCACCGCCGCCGGCGCGAACAGTCGGTAGCCCGCTTCCGAACGTTCCGGCATTGGCAGCAGCCCGCTGCGCTCGTAATACCGGATCGTCTCCGGGTTCACCTGTCCATGTCTGGCGAGTTCACCTCTCGTCATGACATTCATTCTGCACCCTGTACCTTACTACAATGTCAAGAGACAAAAAATACCGTCTATAATTCAGATCGCCTGACCAGTCCCTATCTTACGCGCAGCGAACGAGGCGTCGAAGTGCCATTCCTCCGCAAATGGCGTTCCATATGGCTCATCCACGCCGGGATTCTGCTGACCTTCGCGCTTGTCCCGGTCTGGTATCGGCTGCCGCAGTCGCCGCTTTTTGCCCGGCTGTACGTCACCCGCTTTCTGATCTTTCTGCCGATAATCTGGTCGGTCGTCTGGTGGGTCGTCCTCGGCGTACCCGGCTTGCGTGACCTTGCCCGTTCCCGCTGGCGCTCGCTGTGGGCGCTGGCGCTCCTGCTGCTGGCGCTGTGGGGCTTCGCCTCGCAGGTGTGGGCGTTCCAGCGCGTCGATTATCCTGAAGTCGGCGCGACGGCGGCGTTACAGTTCGGCGTCTCGGCGCTGTTCGCGGTCGTCGTCGCCTGCGCCGCGCCCAAGCCGAGCGCCATCGTCACCGTCCTCATCCTCAGCCTGATCGGGAACGCGGCGATCACTATCCTGCAGGCGCAGAATCAGGCGTCACTCGGCTTGATCGGACTGGGCGAGTTTCCGTTCAATCCCACGCAGCCCGGCGTGAGCATCCTGCAAAGCGGCGCGCTGCGCTGGGTGCGTCCTTACGGGCTGCAGGCGCACCCCAATCTGCTGGCGGGCGCGCTGCTGGTCGGCGTGCTGGCGACCGGCGGCTGGATCATCGCGCGGCGTGGGTGGCTGCGCGCCGCCGGGGTGCTGATCTTTGGCTTCGGCTTCTGGGCGCTGCTGCTGACCTTCTCGCGGGCGGCGTGGGGCGGGCTGGTCGTCGGCGGGCTGTCAGTCGTACCGTTCCTGCGTCTATACCTGCGGCGGCTGGACACGCGCATCAGCCTCGCGGCTGCCGCTGCTGCGGCGCTGGTGGTCGGGCTGGCGTTCGTCCTCGGCTATCAACCGCTGCTGGCGGCGCGCGCCGGCGAGGGGCAGGAGTCGGTCGAACTGCGCTCGGTCAGCGACCGGCTGGTGTTCATGGATTTTGCCTTCCGCTCAATCCGTGAGCGCCCGATCCTCGGCGTCGGCATCGGCAATTTCCCCTGGCGCACCAGCTACTATCTGGTCGAGACGGATTTCGACCTGCGCGGCGACAACGTTCACAACGTCCTGCTCTCGGTGACGGCGGAACTGGGTGTCGTCGGCTTGACGCTGGCGCTGGCGGCGATTGGCTGCGGCGCGGTCACCGTAGTCGCCGGGCTGCGCGCCAGTGTTTGGCAAAGCCAAACCGTTCGCGGTGACGCTCACCCGGCGCGGCTGGCGCTGTTCGCCGTGTTCGCGGCGCTGCTGGCGGTCGGCTTCCTCGACCACTACCCCTGGACACAGATTCACTTTCAGGCAGCGTGGTGGGGCTGTCTGGCGGCGGCGTTCCCGCGCGAGTTATCTACAGCATAAACCCGCTGCGCGTTTTGCCAAGGCACATTTGTCCGACGGATGTACACTTTTTTCGGCATCCGTGTTGTGCGCCCCTTTTCCCCGCGCAATGTTCTTTACGCCTTCGCCTCGTACAGTTCCAGCAGGACGCCGCCGGTGCTGCGCGGATGCACGAACGCATACCGCCGTCCGTCCGGGCGCGTGCGCGGCGTCTCGTTGATCAGCTCGATACCGTCAGCGACCAGCTTTTGCATGGTCGCGTCGATATCCTCGACTTCCAGGCACAGGTGATGCATCCCCGACCCGCGCTTGGCGAGGTACTTGGCGACCCCACTGTCCTCGGTAAACGGGGCGATCAGCTCGATCTCCCCCTCGCCGAGCGGCAGGAAGGCGATGTCGACCGCCTCGTTCTCGTTGTGCTCGACCTGCGCCAGCGGCAAGCCGAGCGCCTTGTGCCAGAATGTCAGCGCCTCGTTCACGTCCTCGACGACGACGGCGATGTGATTGATCTTGGGCATGGATAGCTCCTTAAAAGAAGTGCCGAGTACTGAGTGCTGAGTCAAAACATCACTACAAACTGACTTGATTATAGCGGCGTGCGATTAGGAGCACGGGAGTAGGTCGGATATAATTGTTGAGAAAGCTGTCACGTCTTATTTCAGAGAAAGCGTGTTTACATGCTGTGGCTTGCCAAGAGAGGGATTTTGCTCTTGACGCAGCACCCGTTGCTTGCAACGCCAGCACTCGGTACTCAGCGTTATTTTAGGAGCATAAAATGGTCAACTTCACCGGGACGACCGTCATTCCTCAGCTTACCGAGGAGCACGACGCCCTGCGCCGCGCCGTCCGCGATTTTGCCGAGAACGAGATCAAGCCAATCGCCGCCGAATACGACGAGAGCGGCGATTTTCCGCTGGAGACCATCCGCAAGATGGGGCAGATGGGCTTGATGGGTATCGAAGTCCCTGAGGAATACGGCGGCGCAGGCATGGATACGCTTGCCTATGCCCTGACGATCATCGAGGTCGCCCGCGCCGACGCCAGCCACAGCAAGATCGTCAGCGTCAACAACTCGCTTTACGGTCATGCGCTGCTCAAGTTCGGCACGGAGCACCAGAAGCAGAAATATCTCGCCCCGG
>JADLHH010000097.1 GCA_020848855.1 Anaerolineae bacterium
CGATCACGCCCAGCTCGCGGATTTGCTCGAAGCCGGTCGGCTTGCCGAAGCCATTGACGGTGTATACCCCGGCGGCGACTTTTTCGCGGAATAGATTGCCCGCGTGCGGCAGGATCGCGGTCACGCCCGTGCGGATCGGTCCGACGCCCTCCCGCAGCGCGCCGTCGCCGGAAACGAGCGTGACGTGACCGACGCGCACGCCCGGCACGTCGGTGATGGCGTTGAGCGCGCCCGCCGGAAGCCGCCCCGTCTGGATACCGAAGTCGCGAAGGCGCATACCACCCGCTCCACAGGGTTAGCGTAGGATTAACGTGCAGGAGTATAGCGCAGATGCGCGCTAGACTCGCCGGATGTGTGCCTGATTTGTCGGAGGAAAATATCATGCGACGAATGATGATTGCGGCGGCGCTGTGCGCCCTGTGCTTGATGGTGGGTGGGATTTCCGCGCAGGCGGACGACCAATGCCTGCAAAAAGGCGGCAACCTGGGCGACGACGGCAAGTGTATTCTGAGCGCGACGCTCAACATGAGCGTCGATTACCCGCTCGAACTGGCGCAGGACCCGCTGATTGCGAATACGATTGACCCGTACATCCAGCAGGCGAAGAATGACCTGCTCCAGTTCCTGATGGAAGGCTTCAGCCCCGGCTCGGCGCAGTACGCGCTCGACATCACCTACGAGACGAGCCAGTATTCGGATACGATCCTCACTCTCATCTTCACGACCTACCAGTACAGCGGCGGCGCGCACGGCAGCACGATTATTCAGACCTACACCTTCGACCTGGCGAATCAGAACGTGATCCACCTCGACGATCTGTTCACGAATACCGGCGATGCCCTCGCCCTCATCGCCCCGCTGGTCACGGACGACCTGACCGAGAAGCTCGGCGACATGCTGGACGCCGGCTGGCTGGCACAGGGTTCGGGCACCGACCCGCAAAACTACCAGACCTTCTCGCTCACACCCGACTCGATCATCTTCTACTTTCAGCAGTATCAGGTCGCGGCTTACGCAGCAGGCATTCAGCAGGTCACCATCCCCCTGTCGGCGCTGGGCAGCGTCCTCGCGCCGGATTTCGCCTCGTAGTCGGCTCAATCAAAGCGAAGGGAGCGACCGAAGCAGGATCGCTCCCTTCAGACAAACGAACCCGACGAGACGGACAGGGGGTTGGCTGCCCCGCCGGGTTTCGTGGAAATCTGCTTACGCCTGTGCGTCCCGCTCCCGGACGTACGCTTCCATCTCCTCGATGGGCACCTGCTTGACCGTGACGGCGAAGGTCAGCATATAGCCGTTCGGGTCGTGGATGGTGAAAGCCCGGTCGCCCCAGTAGGTATCGGTCAGCTCGTCGTCGATCTGAACGCCCTTTGCCTGGACATCGGCATAGTAGCTGTCGATGCTCTGCCCGTCCGGCAGGTAGATCATGAACTGCACGCCCGAACCCCAGGGCATTTTCGCCGCCAGGCTGTCGTCCGAGCCTAAACCGAAGGACGCCGCGCCCAGCCCAACGATGGCAAAGACGTTCGTGCCCTCTGCCCCCGTCATGCTCATATCATGGCGAAAGCCGAGCTTGTCCCGAAAAAAGGCGACCGTGCTGTCCACATCCGTGACCGCGAGAATCGGCATGATCATGAGCTTTTTCCTCATATTCTGTCGTGTGAGCGGGCGTTTCGATTCGATGGAATTTTAGCACAGATGTTTTACGAGAGTCAAGAATGTTTGTTCTAAGGGTTAAGGATTTTCGCAGGGGGCGTTCACGCGCGAAGCGGGAATATACGATGATGGTAGAATGAAAAGCACAAAATTTCGATGAGCAGGGATACCGACACGATGAAAGCGAACCCGCGAGTCAAGCCGATTGAGCGCGCCACGAACCGAAGCTGGGACGAATGGCTGTCGTTCATGGACGGCATCGACGCCAGGAGTTTGAATCACCACGAGATCGCCACCAAAGTGCTGGAAGAACTCGATGGGAGAATTGAAAATCCCGGCTGGTGGGCGCAGGCGGTATCGGTCGCCTATGAGCAGGAAATCGGGCGGCGCATCCCCGGTCAGCGCCCCGACGGCACGTTCCAGACCAGCGTGAGCAAGGCGACCAGGCTCGGTATGCAGGCGCTGATGGACAAATGGGCGGAATTTGCCGCTCAGGATCAGGCTGTGCTGGATTGGATTGCCGGCGAGGTGCGCGTCAGCGGCACGGAAAACCGCATCACCTGGCGAACCAAGTCGCCGGACGGCTCATCGATCGTCGTCATCAGCGAGCCGAAGAAGGACGGCAGCGCATCCATCGTCGCGCAGCACATGGGCTTGCAGACCGAAGACCTCAATATTGAGGCGAAGGCGAAGTGGACAGCCATCCTGGAGCGCTTTCTGGCGAGCTTATAGAAGCCCCTCGAACTGGGACATCGTGGATGCATATGTAAGGGCACGTACAACCTTCGGTTGCCTAGCTGCGCCCCTACACCGTTCCAAATCGTTAAATTGCAGCCGGCGGCACGCTCACAGATAATTCTGCTCTTTCGCTTTCGCCTGCTCGTAATTTTCGCGCGCCTGCTGCACGGCAGGATTGTCCGATACTTCGGCGACGGCGACATCCCACCACGACTCGTAGCCGCCGACCCGCTCGCGGCGGTCGGTTTCGACCACGATGCAGGTCGTCCGGTCGCTGCGCTGCGCCTGCTGCAAAGCGTCGGCGAGTTCGTCGCGGTTGTTCGCCCGGATGACCTGCGCGCCGAGGCTGGCAGCGTTGGCAGCGAAGTCGATGGGCAGCGTCTCGCCGTCCAACTGCCCAGACTCGCCGCGATAGCGATATTTCGTGCCGAAGCCGTCGCTGCCAACCGATTTCGACAGCCCGCCGATACTGGCAAAGCCGTGATTGTCCAGTATGACGATGATCAGCTTGACGCCTTCCTGCACCGCCGTGACGATCTCGCTGTTCATCATCAGGTATGAGCCATCGCCGACCATGACGTACACTTCGCGCGACGGGTCTGCCAGCTTGACGCCCAGCCCGCCAGCAATCTCGTAGCCCATCGTCGAGTAGCCGTATTCGAGATGGTAGCCCGTGGGGTTGCGCGTGCGCCACAGCTTGTGCAGGTCGCCCGGCAGGCTGCCCGCCGCGCACACCATCACGTCCTGCGGGCGCGAGAGCGTGTTGACCACGCCGATTACCTCGCCCTGGCTGATCAGCGGACCATGCTCCAGATTGTAGATGCGCGAAACTTCCTCGTCCCACGCGGCGTTCAGGCGCTGCGCCCGCCCGCGATACGCCGCGCCAGTGTCGTAATCGCCCAGCGCCGACGCTAATTCGTCGAGCGTCGCACGGGCGTCGCCGACCAGCGGCAGGGCGCGGTGCTTGAAGGCGTCGAATTCGGCGACGTTGATGTTGACGAAGCGCACATTCGCGTTCTGGAAAGCGGTCTTGGACGCGGCGGTGAAGTCGCTGTAGCGCGTCCCGACACCGATCACGAGGTCGGCGTCGCGGGCGATCACGTTCGCGCCTTCGGTGCCCGTCACGCCGACCGCGCCGAGATTGAGCGGGTGGTTATAGGGCAGCGCCCCCTTGCCCGCCATCGTCTCGCCGACCGGGATGCCGGTCTTTTCGACAAAATGGCGCAGAGCGTCGGTCGCTTCGCTGTAATGGACGCCGCCGCCGGCGATCACGATTGGGGCTTTGGCGGCGCGAATCCACTCGGCGGCTTGCATCAGCGAGGCGAGATCGGGGCGGTTGCGCGGGATACGCCACACGCGCCGCTCGAACAGGCTGGCGGGGAAATCGTGCGCCATCGCCTGCACGTCCTGCGGTAGCGCCAGCGTGACCGCCCCGGTTTCGGCGGGACTGGTCAGCACGCGCATGGCTTCGGGCAGCGCCGTGATGATCTGCTCCGGGCGGTTGATGCGATCCCAGTAGCGCGAAACCGGCTTGAAGCAGTCGTTGACGCTGAAATCCTGCGAGTGTTCCCATTCCAACTGCTGCAGCACCGGCGCCTGAATCCGTTCAGCGAAGATGTCGCCGGGCAGCAGCAGTACCGGGATGCGGTTGACGGTCGCCACCGCCGCGCCGGTGATCATGTTGGTTGCGCCGGGTCCAATCGACGAGGTACAGACGAACGCCTGCATTCGGTTCTTCATCTTGGCGAAGGCGACGGCAGCGTGAACCATCGCCTGCTCGTTGCGCGCCTGATAGTACCGGAAAATGCCGGTATACTGCTGGAGCGCCTGCCCGATTCCGGCGACGTTGCCGTGCCCGAAGATGCCCCAGCAGCCGGCGAAGAACGGCGTTTCGACGCCGTCGCGCTCGACGTACTGGTTGGCAAGAAACAGGATGATCGCCTGGGCGGTGGTTAATTTCTGGGTGGACATTGAGCTAAACTCCCTGACCAAACAATTTGCGCCCGATTATGCCGCATCCACTGGTGAATTGCCGAATTGAAGCGAGCTTGCCCGCAGCCACGTCGCCCGCAGTCGCAGGTTGGACGACGCAGGCTGTTCGCAGTCAGGGGGTTTTCCCCTTGTTCAGTTTGCATGATTCTCGATCTCTTGAGAACCGGAACACAGCAGAACATGTTACACTGGGTGAGCAAGATAATTTTTGTCTTAAGGAGCCTCAGATGAGACACGCTCGTATTTTGCTCGTCATTTTTGCACTCGTACTGCTTTCCGCGACCGTCGTGACGGCGCAGGACGCGCAGCCTTCCGGCGACCTGGAAATCTTCTCCTGGTGGACGGGCGGCGGCGAGGCGGCGGGCTTGGATGCGTTGATCGCCAAGTTCACCGAAATGTACCCGGATGTCAACGTGATCAACTCGGCAGTCGCCGGCGGCTCAGGCGTGAATGCCCGCGCCGTGCTGACGACCCGTATGCTCGGTGGCGACCCGCCGGACACCTTCCAGGTACACGCCGGTCAGGAACTCTATGCCCAGTACGTCGTCCCCGGCTTGATGGAACCGCTCAACGACATCTACGAAGCCAACGGCTGGATGGATCAGTTCCCTGAGGGTCTGGTCAACCTGATGAGCGACGCCGAAGGCAACGTGTACTCGGTCGCCGTGAACATTCACCGCTCGAACGTGATGTACTACGTCCCCGCCAACCTGGAACAGTGGGGCGTGACCCCGCCGGCGAGCTGGCAGGAATTCATTGACACCACCTGCCCGGCGCTTCAGGAAGCGGACGTGGTTCCGCTGGCGGTTGGCACGAACTGGACGCAGGCGCACCTGTGGGAGAGCATCGCGCTGGCGGGTCTGGGCGCGGAGGGCTACAACGGACTGTGGAACGGCGCCACCAACTGGAGCAGCCCCGAAGTCGTGGGCGTGTTCGATACCTTCGGCAAGGTTCTGGACTGCACCAATGACGACCGCGACGCCATCGACTGGCAGCCTGCTGCCCAGATGGTCGTCGAGGGCAACGCCGCCTTCAACGTGATGGGTGACTGGGCAGTTGGTTATTTCATCACCGACCTCGGTCTGGAAGCCGGCACCGACTTCGCGTGGATGCCGTCCCCCGGCACCGAAGGCACGTTCATTATGCTGTCCGACTCGTTCGGGCTGCCGAAGAACGTGAAGCACCCGGACAACGTTCGGGCGTGGCTGACCTTCCTCGGTTCGGCAGAGGCGCAGGAC
This sequence comes from Anaerolineae bacterium, assembly GCA_020848855.1. Next base: position 5,622 of record JADLHH010000097.1, read on the forward strand.
ATCTTCAACCCGCTCAAGGGTTCGCTGCCCGCCAACACCACCGCCGACATCAACAATTCGGAACTGTACAACGCCTACTTCCAGGATGCCTACCAGGACTGGACGACCAACGTGATCGTCGGCAGCCAGGCGCACGGCGCGGTCGCCCCGCCAGCGTTCAGCAACGAGTTCGCCAACGTGATTGCCACGTTCGCGGCTGACCACAACGCACAGGCTGCGGGTGATGCGTCGCAGGCGCTCGCCGAGCAGACCGGCATGGCGATGGCTTCGTCGTAAGCACGCTATCGTGATTTGAATGGGCAAGTCCTGCGGCATTGTCCGTAGGACTTGCTTTTTTATCAGGACAACGTACACAGCGACGGCTTACCCGCTGCCGTCTGTCATTTCGCAGCGATTGCGCTATGCTCAATGCTAAAAATGCTTGCCGGATAAAAAGGACGTTTTATGCCGCGCATTAATCGTGACCGGCTGACCGCCTTCCTGATGCTCACGCCGTCGATCATCCTGATCGGCATCTTCGTATACGGCTTCATCGGTTCGACGGTCTACACGTCCCTGACCGATTCCAATCAGGTGCAGCAGTTCAGCCGTCAGCCCGCCAATTTTGTCGGGCTGAAAAACTACACCGACCTGTTCGCCGGGCTGCTGAGCAACCGCTTCCGTATCGACATGGTGAACACGATCTTCTTCACGCTCCTGTTCATCGTCGCCTGTCTCGGTCTCGGCTTGGGGCTGGCGATGCTGCTCGACCAGAAGATCAAGGGCGAAAGCCTGTTCCGCACCATCTTCCTGTTCCCGATGGCGATCTCGTTCGTGGTGACCGGGGTGGTGTGGAAATGGCTGTTCAACCCGGATAACGGCATCAACGCGCTGCCGACCTACTTCGGGCTGCCCAAGAGCGAGTTCCGCTGGTTCATCAGCCGCGACCGCTGGCTGACGTTCAACTGGCAGGATTTGCCGCTGATATTGTGCTTCGTCATCCTGGCGATAGTGGTGGTCGTCGCGCTGTACTACTGGAGCAAGCGGCGCTCGGTCGTGGCGGCGCTGGTAACGGCAGTGGCGCTGCTGCTCGTCACCTACATCACCTTCGGCGACCCGCGCTCGCTCAACGGATTGCAGCGCGTCGAGGAGCACGGCTTCAACGTCGCGCTGATCGCGGTGGTGGTCGCCGCGACGTGGCAGATGTCCGGCTACACGATGGCGATGTACCTCGCCGGGCTGCGCGGTATCCCCGACGAGCTGCGCGAAGCCGCCCGCGTCGACGGCGCGAGCGAGTTCGCCGTTTACCGGCGGATCGTGCTGCCGCTGCTGGCGCCGATCACGCTGAGCGCGATGATCATCCTCGGTCATATCTCGCTGAAAATCTTCGACCTCGTCTATGCGCTCGGCGGCGGTGACAACCTGTTCATCGACATGCCGGGCTTGAACATGTTCTTTCTGACGTTTCGCGGCGGAGACCTCGCCAAAGGCGCGGCGGTGGCGACGATCATGCTGATCATGGTCGCGGTCGTGATCGTGCCGTATCTGGTGGCGAACCTGCGCGGGGAGAAAAGCTTATGAGCGCCATCACCGAGCCGCGCGCGTCCGATACCGTGCTTGCCCCCAGCCGCCGCCCGATTTCGCGGGCGCTGATCTATCTGGTGCTGATCGTGGTAGCGGCGCTGTTCCTGATCCCGGTGTACATGGTGCTGGCGACCGGCTTCAAGAGCATCGATCAGGTGTCGCTGACGACCATGTGGCAGTTCCCCAGCGACTTCACGCTCGACAGCTTCGCTCGCGCCTTCGAAAAGCTGTGGCCCAACCTCGCCAACAGCATCCTGCTGGTCGTCCCGGCGACGATCATTTCGGCGGCGCTCGGCTCGCTGAACGGCTACGTTCTGTCGAAATGGCAGTTCCCCGGCGCGAACATCCTGTTCCCGCTGATGCTGTTCGGCATGTTCATCCCGTACCAGGCAATCCTGATCCCGCTGGTGCAGTTTTTACGCTCGATCAATATGTACGGCAGCCTCTATGGGCTGATCCTCGTCCACGTCGTGTACGGGCTGCCGATCACGACGCTGATCTTCCGCAACTACTACGCCGAAGTGCCGACCGAGATGCTCGAAGCGGGCGCGATTGACGGCGCGGGCTTCTTCGGGCTGTACCAGCACATCGTCCTGCCGATTTCCGCGCCGGGCTTCGTGGTGGTCGTCATCTGGCAGTTCACGCAAATCTGGAACGAGTTCCTGTTCGGCGTGACCATCAGCAACCCGACTTCGCAGCCGATCACCGTCGCGCTGCAAAATCTGGCGGGCAGCCAGATCATCGAATGGAACGTGCAGATGGCGGGGGCGTTCCTCGCCGCCCTGCCGACGCTGATCGTCTATATCGTGCTGGGGCGCTACTTCATTCGCGGCTTGCTGGCAGGCAGCATCAAGGGCTGACAGCCGTCAGCTTTCAGCGGTCAGTAAAAGCGGGTTCGCGCCGCCAGATGACGAGCATCGGGTAGATTTTCCTGAGTTCGACTCCCACCGTGACGTAGCCGTCGAAACCGCGCTGTATCTTGTAGATACCGAAGCAGTCCAGCCCGCGACCACCGACAATGGCGTCATCCCACTGGCGCTGATCGAGGCAGCGCAAGCCGCAGCAGTCGCCTTTGTCGAACACCGCCGCCGTGTCCAGTTCAACCGGCGAGCGCCAGGCACCGAGCGTGGTTTGCAGCACGCCGAGCAGCAGATCGGCTCGCATCGGCTCTGAGTCAGGCAGCAGCGCCGCGTCCACGATCAGCGTGAGGTCAACGTCGGAATCGGGGCGGTTGCCGCCCGCCAGCCCGCGCGAGCCTTCGAGGTTGACACCGCACACAGCATCATGCACGACCAGATTCGCGTGGGCGAGAATTACGTGGGTTTCGGGGAGCAGGGTTTCCAGTTCGGGTAGGAATGTGGCGATGAGTTGTGGCATTTCAGCGTTCTCCAGAGGACGATGGATCGCAGCCGCGCGGGATGACCGGACGATTTTGTTCCGCCGCGCGCACGTGTATTATAGAAACGGGCGAGTGGAAAGGGAATGTATTGGGGCGGGTCTGAGAGGGTGTTGAAAAAGGTTTATGCCTCTGTTTGCCCCTCACCCCGGCTTACCTTTGGTAAGCTTCCCCTCTCCCACGCAAGCGGAGAGAGGGGAAAGAACTGTTCTTGTCCCTCGCCCCACCGGTGTGGGAGAGGGACGGCTCACGAATGTGAGCAGGGTGAGGGGTTTTTCAACACCCTCTCAAACCCGCCCC
>JADLHH010000098.1 GCA_020848855.1 Anaerolineae bacterium
AGGTCGATCACCATCGCCCAGTACGGACCTTCACCGCCCGCTTCTACCGCCTGAGCATGTGGGTCCTCGTGGATGCGGAACGAGTCCCACACCCACTGCGCCGCCACCAGCCCGACGCCCAAGCCGAGCGCCAGCCGGACGAATTCGCGGCGGGTCATCTCGCGGGTATGATCGGTCATCGCATTCGCCCCAGCCGCACAACCAGATAGGCGACCACGATCAGCACCAGCGCGCCCAGCGCGCCGCCGACAATCCCGGAATTCAGGTTGTCATCGGCGGTCGTTTGTAGGTCGGTGACCTGCGTCTCCAGTTCGGCGAGGCGGTTCCGCTGCTGGTCGGTCAGGTTACTTTCGCCCGAACTCAACAGGTGGATATCGCCGTGACAGTTGGCGCAGATGCCGGGGTCAATCGACATCGAGTGCCCGGTCTGGACGACGAACACGCCGTTTTCCTGCACCTGCCGCGCCATGTGGCAGTCGACACAGGACATGTCTTCGCCCATGTGAATGTCGTCCGTCTTGGCTTCCGAGTGGCACGATTCGCAGGTGGCGTTCACGTCGTTGAGGATCAGCCCGTTGTTGTGCGGCGTGTGGCAGTCCACACAGTCGATCCCCGCCGCGCTGTGGCTGCTGATCAGCCATTCGTTGTACGTCGGCGCGTGCTCGCCGGTGTGGCACTGCCCGCACACCGCCGAATCGGTCGCGATCTCGACCGGTCCCGGCGGATGCCCGGAGCTGCCGATGGTGTAGTGGCAGTTGCTGCACACCACGCCCTCGAACACGTATTCCTCGGTGCGCGGGTCGTAGCCGGACGCATGGCAGCTCATACAGTAGCTGGGGCGTCCGCGCCGGGCAAACTCGTTCTGGAAAGCGTCCACCAGCGACGCATTGGCGTGCGGCGAAGTCTGCCATTCGCGATACTGGTCGGCGTGACACTCGGCACAGTCGGTCGGGTCTTCGACCGGGCGCGTGGACACGCCGGAAGGAACTGTCGATTGCCGGATACCCAGTTCGAGCGCGGCAGAATCGAGCAGGGAGGATGCATATGAAAAATTGTGGATGCCCAGACTGCCGTCATTCGAGACGAACGCGAGCGCGTCCAGCACCCACGTCGGCACACCGGTCTCGCCTTCCAGCGCCCCCTGCGCCTCGGTCAGCCGCTGCAAAATGCCAGACTGCGTCTGCTCGACAAAGCGCTGCATGTACTCACGGCTGAGGTCGGTGTGGCAGCCGGTGCACGAGTCAGGCTGGTCGTCGGTCGCTTCGCCGGGGAATACCGGCTGCATGGTATGGCTGCCGGCGAACCACGTCGTGCCCACTTCGAGCGTGAGCGGCATGTGGCAGTCGGTGCATTTCGCGCCTTCGGTGAAGTGCTTGGACGGCACACCCTTGATCTGTTCGACGACCGACTCGCCCTCGAACATCTCCTTGACCGGGTTGTGAACCTGTTCCAGCCGGTCGTCGGCGTGGCAGCTTACGCACAGCGCATACGGCTCGTCGGAAAGCTGGTAATCCAGCCCCTCGCTGCCGTGCAGATCGTGGCACGAGGTACAGGTCACACCGTACTGCGCCGTCTCCAGCGTAATCGACGCGGGTGCTTCGCCCTCAAGCTCGCCCGCCTCGACGGCGGCACGAAGCTGTTCGGTCATCTGGTAATCGGCGCTGTGGCATTCCAGGCACGAATCGTCGGCGTAGTCGCTGGCTTTCAGGCTGTCGAGCGCGCTGGCGTGCCGCGAATGCAGCCATTCGTTGTACTGCATATTCTGGCTGGCGGCGTGTCCCGAACCCCGCCAGTGTGCCGTGTCGTCCGGCTCGGACAGCGCGAACCCGCTCGCCAGTTCGCCGCCGGGGCGGTAGCTGGTGGAGAAGGGCAGCCCGGTCGCGGCGTCTACCCCCTGGCTATGACATGCTCCGCACACCTGCGCGTCCGGGCTGACGATGATCGCCGCCTGAACCTCTGCCAGTTCTTCTTCACTTGGATTCCGCCCCACGTCCTCCGCCGTCTCGACGTGGATGCTGGCGGGACCGTGACAGCTTTCACACTGCACGCCGTCATCTTCCCAGCGACCGCGCTCCGCCTCATACCCGGTGGTGTGGCAGTAGGCGCAGTTGTCTTCCCAGTCGTAGGCATCCGGCGACCAATCCTCCGCCAGCGTATACGGTTCCCACTTCTGCTCGGCGACGTTCCACTCCGCCGGGAAAACCATATAGTTATCGCGGTCGACCCGGTACAGATAACGCTGCACGTTGCGCCCGGAGCCGACGACGAACGCGATGTCATCTTCGGTGAACAGGCGCGGGGTGTCTTCGCCGGGGAACAGCACTTCGCGCGCCGAGTCATCGGCGCTGAAGTCGCCCAGAATCGTGTCCGAATCCGCTTCCTGAAGCGTCAGCGCATGGCGGGTATCGGCGTGGTCGCTCGCCATGCTGCGGTGGCACGACCGGCATTCGCGCGAGCCGACGTATTCCGCGTCGGGGATCGCCTGGCTGTACGCCGTCGCCGCATCGACCGACTCCACAATGGCGGCGGTCTGGCTGTAGACCGGCTCCGGGCGCGCCAGCATCAGCAGCCCGGCTCCGATCAGCAGCAGCCCGGTCGCGGCAAGGGTGATCACCCGGTATTTCCAAATCGAGGGAGCGAAAAAGATCATCATGAGAACCCGTCTAAGTAAATGCGCTGCTGCGTTCCCCCTGAAAAATTCACGACGCCCGTCGTAACGAAATCCGCGCGCGTCAATATGTGAATATGCGGACGCAGGTCGTCCCTATTCCGCATCTTACGCCACGTATGCA
>JADLHH010000099.1 GCA_020848855.1 Anaerolineae bacterium
CGTCACCGACCCGGCGATGCGCAAGCGGCTTGCCGATCTGTGCGGCGAGGCGGAATACGTCGGCATGGGCTTCGACCCATTCATCTCGAAACCGCCCGTGCTGGTCATCCCCTGCACCAACGAAGGCGCGTATCACCGTCGCTACCAGCAGCCGGACAAGGCGGATGAGTCCGGCAACGAAATCGAATGGCCCGTGCCCTACTGGTTCATGGATGCCGGGCACGCCGTGATGCTGCTCCTGCTGGCGGTTGTCCACGAAGGTCTGGCGGCGGGGTTCGCGGGCTTTCAGGACATCGACGGCGCGCGCGAGGCGCTCGGCATCCCGGCGGAAGTCACGCCGGTCGGCGCGATCCCGATCGGACACCCCGCGCCGGACAAGAAATCGCCGTCGCTCAAGCGCGGGCGTCGCCCGACGAGCGACACCGTGCATTGGGAACGGTGGTAAGGAACAGGGGCGCTGCACGCAGCGCCCCTACAGCGGCTGTTGACGGGGTGATTACGTCGTCACCGGGTTCGCCGTCATGAAATCGGCGATCTGCGCGATTTCGGCATTGGTCAGGCGGAAGTCCATCGCGCCGATGATGCCGTCAATCTGGTGCGGGTGGCGCGCGCCGACAATCGCGCCGGTGACGGCGGGGTGGCGCAGCGTCCAGGCGATGGCGACTTCGGCGGCGGTGCGCCCGCGCGGCTCGCCAATCTGTTTGAGCAGGTCTGCCAGCGCCAGATTGCGCGACAGGCGCGGCTCCTGAAAATTAACGTTGTTCCGCCGCCAGTCGCCTTCCGGCAGGTTTTGGGCGCGCTCCCTGGTCATCGCGCCCGTGAGCAGCCCGGACTGCATCGGCGAATAGATGAGCGTGCCGATGTTGTGCTGCTGGCAGAACGGCAGAATCTCGTTCTCGACTTCCGGGCGGATGATCGAATAGGGCGGCTGGAGCGTGCTGATCGGGGCGATGCGCATGATGCGCTGCATCTGTTCGGCGCTGTAATTGCTGACGCCGATGGCGCGCAGCTTGCCTTCCTGCCGAAGCTGCTCCATCGTTTGCCAGCCTTCCTCGATCTGTTCCGCCGGGTAGGGCCAGTGAATCTGGTACAGGTCGATCACGTCCACGTCAAGCCGGCGCAGGCTGCCTTCGACCTGGCGGCGAATCGAGTCGGCGGTCTGCACGTCGATGGTATTCCGGTTTTCGTCCCAGATGCGCCCGCCTTTTGAGAACACGTAGGGCTTGTCAGCGTTAGCCATTCCCTTGAGCGCCCGCCCGACGACTTCTTCCGAATGACCCAGACCGTAAATCGTCGCCGTGTCGATCCAGTTGATGCCGGCGTCGATGCCGCGATGGATCGTATTGATCGAATCTTCATCGTCCTGAGGACCCCAGCCGAACCGGTATCCGCCGCTGCCTGTGCCGCCAATCGCCCATGCGCCGAAGCCGATGGGCGTGATCATCATGTCGGTGTTACCCAGTTTGCGAAGCTCCATCACTCCTCCACAGACAGCCTATGCATACGATTGCGTAGTCTAGCGTTTCCCGTGCGAAGACACAACTCTGGCGGGCAAAGCGGCTGGCGCGTCGGCTCGCCGCACACGGCTAGACTTACTCGAATCGGCAGCCGCCGAACCGTCCAAAAACGAAAAGTGTCGGTCTATAATAGGGCGTGAACCGGGATCAGCGTGGTGTTCGCAGTCCGTCTGATCCGGCACGATGGAGATAGGATGAACGGCAAAAAAGCACAGTATGTTGGCGCGGGAGCAGGGCTGGGCGCCGCTTTCGGCATCATGGTCGGTATGCTGCTGTTCCCCGAAAATATCGCGCTCGGCGTCCCGCTGGGGATTGCCGTCGGCATGGGGATCGGCTGGATATGGTCGCAGCAGCTTGGCGACGACGAAGACTAGCTCACCACACGCGCCCGCGCGCCGCGACCGTCCACTCGACTTCGACCGATTCGCCGCGCACCCCGCGCAGCACATCATGCAGATTGGTGACGACGCAGGCGTGAACCGGGATCACGCTCACCTGCTCGCCGATCTGCGGCTTGATATCGCACGCCGAAACGTCCACATAGGCGTGTTCCTCGTTCAGCTTATAAATGCGCGCGTCGGGGTATTCGGCGATGAACCCGTACCCACCTTCGATCACCTCGCTCGACAGCGTTTTGCTGCCGCTGTCGAGGATGGCGCGCGTCTCGGTCGGGCGGCTGACGACGGTTGCGCGGACGGTCATGGCGCAGTCGTCGAGCGTACACCACCCGCGCTGGATGGTCGTCCAGTCGTTGAATACGTAAGTCCCCACCCGAATTTCGGTTAGCTCTGGCACTTCGGCGGCGTGCAGCACCGCGCCAGTGCCGCCCCCGCTCACCGTGTCGACGCCGATGCCCACCTCGTCCAGCCGCGCCAGCAGTTCCAGAAGCGCCGGGCGAATCGTCGGATTGCTCGGATAGACCATCAGCCCCGCGAAATGCAGATGCTCGTCGTCCTCGATTGCCTGCGCCAGCTCAACCGCGCGATCCACCGGCGCGCCCGTCCGCTCGATTTCGGTCGTCAGTTCGACCATCACCCGCAGGCGGATATCGAGCAGAGCGGCGGCAGCCGACAGCCCGGCGATCACCGGGAGATTGTCGGCGACTGTGGTCATGCGGTTGTACAGGGCGAGGTCGGCAAAGCGGGCGGCTTTGCTCGCGCCCAGGATGTTGTACGGGATGAGGATGTCGTCGAAGCCCGCCGGCGCGAAAACTTCCGCTTCGCTCACCATCTGGCAGGCGATGCCGACTGCGCCCGCAACAAGCTGCATCCGCGCGATTTCGGGGATTTTGTGAGTCTTGATGTGCGGGCGCAGCGTAACCCCGGCTTGATCGCACATCGCCTGCACGCGGGCGATGTTGCGCTCCATACGGTCGAGATCGATCAGGATGGCGGGCGTTTCCAGTTGGTCGATATTCATGCGTGTAATCCGGTTGGTGTGGGTAACGGGTCTATTATACCCGCAGACGGCGCTTCGCGAGCAGCGGTGCGCACATTTCGCCGCCGACTGGCACGATTGTTCTCATTGTCCAATTGAACGTGCCAGAACGTGAGGAATGTCATGCAAGATCTGTGCAGAAAATCCAAATGGATTGAGGGATTCTTCATTGCTCCTGAAATAAATATATGTTTCAATGATTGTAAAGCATCTGGGAGGCACCATGTACGCGCAGACGACGACCATTCGTGTCCCGATGGGGTTGATGGGACGGATGCGCGAAATCGTGAAGAGCGATTATCTTCCCAAGATACGGATCCGTCCCGGCTTTGTGACCGCCATTCTACTGGAACAGCTTGACGACCCTGACCGCGCCGAACTGGTGGTGTTGTGGGAAAACCAGGCTGCTGTCGAGCATTTTAACAGTACGGGGGCGCTGGAAGCGACGATACATGGGTTGTCGGCGCATCTGCCCGGCGTTCAGGTGCAGCGGCAGGGCTATTCGCTCACGGTAGTGATGGGGGTAGACCCGGCGACGCTGGATGAGTTTGCCCGCGTCTAGCGGGGACGATGTGAACACCCGTATCAGGAACCCGGCGCGCGCCGGGTTTTTGTTGCATCGGCGATATGGGAGTTAGCATTTTGCGGCAGGATTCACAGTCGTGGTTCTGTTTTGGGACGTTCGCACCGAAGCTTTTCGCCGCGCTCGTAAATGGCTACCGGACGTTTGTATTTGCCATTTTCGGCTGCGCTCCACGCTTCTGCTTCAAATAGAATCACGATAGGAGGATCATAATTCTCCCAATGGCGAGGATCATCCATGATCGGATCGAGTTCGCTGTAGCTTGAATATGCAAGCGCAAATTCATCCGCCTCGCTTTCAGTATCGAAAGCGCGAATGTAATCAATATCCCCCATCGGTTTCATCATAAACGCAATGAACATCGTTTACCCCATCGCCTCGCCGCCGTCGACGTTGATCGCCTGCCCGGTGACGAAGCTCGCCGCGCCGGAACACAGGAACAACACCACCGACGCCACTTCCTCAGCCGTACCCTGCCGCCCCAGCGCGGGCGACCCCATCGAATCGATATTGCCGGGGCACACGGCGTTGACGCGGATGCCGAGCGGCGCAAGCTCGCGGGCGCTCTGGCGTGTCAGCCCGATCAGCCCGGCTTTGCTGCTCACATAGCCGACGCCCTCCGGCAGCGGGTTCGGATGCCCGGCGGTCGAGGCGATGTTGACGATCACGCCGCCGCCTTCGTCCACCATCACCCGGCTGAGCAACTGGGTGCAGAAGAACGCGCCGGTCAGGTTCACGTCGAGGATGCGCCGCCAGTCCCATTCGTCGAGCGTGGCGAGCGCGCCGAGCTTCACGACTCCCGCCGCGTTGATGAGGATGTTCAGCCTGCCGAAGGCATCGCGCCCGGCTTCGATCATCGAGCCGACCTGAAAGCGGTTGGAGACATCTGCCTGCCAGGGGATCGCGCGTCCCCCGGCGGCTATGATCAGATCGGCGGTTTGATCGGCTCGGTCCGGGTTGAGGTCGTTGGCGACCACCGCCGCGCCGGACTCTGCCAGCGCCAGCGCAATCGCCCGTCCGACTCCTTCGCCCGCGCCCGTGACGAGCGCGGCACAGTCGTTCAGTCGGACGTGGAACGGCTGGTTAAGCTCTGAAGCCAATCGGCGATTACCTTTCGCGCGCCGGAATCGAGCGATCCGTCGGCGGTCATCAGCAGGCGGTCAGCGCCGCCAGCCAGGTAGAAGGATGCGCCATGCCGGTAGGCGCGAGTGTGGGCGGCGCACGCCGTTTCGCCAAAGACGGCGGGCGGATTCCAGTCTTCGGGACTCATGATGATCTTGATGCGGGTATCGAGCGCCAGAATTTCCCGATCATCGAGCATGTTGGCCACCAGCAGCACGGCATGGGGCATCTGCAGGCGGGCAAACAAGCCGAACGAGCTGCCCAGCAGCGCCGACCCCGCGCCGACCGCGAGGATCACGGCGCGGCGGCGGTCGACTCCCGGCTGGTGCAGGGCGATATCGTAAGCGTTGACGGCATCCTGTGTGGTCGAGCCGCGTCCGCTGTCGCCGCTGCGCCCGGTGCCGCGCGCGTCCCAGCGGAAAACAGCGTAACCGGCGCTCAGGGCGAGCTGAGTGTAGTCGTCGTAATCTTCGCGCGAACTGCAGCAGGCGTGATGCAGCACAAAGAGTAGCGGGTAGCCGGTTTCGGGACGGGGAGCCGTCGGATAATCCATTTGACCGGCGAGGCGCACCTCATCACCGGCGAAGACGATTTCACCGTCCGCTGCGACGCTGAGCGGAAGATCGAGGACCTGGTTTGATGCCATTGTCGTTTCTCATTCGCCCTAAACTGAACAACGAACAGCAAACAAGGATTATTTGAAGTTTCTTTATTGCTTAAAGGAATGGATTTTCATTATAACAACTTTTCGTAATGTCAACACACACGATTCGGCGAGCCGCGCGCGAATTTACGAGTGTTGACCATACCCCATACGCGGGACATAATCAACCCTGTGCGTGGGGTGCGCAGACCGGCAGTTGGCGCGCGCAGGCGAATAGTCGCTCATTTTACGTACACATTTTCTAGCTTCGGGCAGCCGACTGCTTGACGGAATAGAACGTCGGTGCTACTCTAAGATTTAAGTTGGGAAATACTAACCTTACAGGGCGGGCTGCTGATTGTCGCTGGAATTCACGAAAGTTGTCGAGCAGGTACAAACGCTGGGGCGGCATCTGGGGCATTTGAACCGGACGCTTACCAATAAGCTTGACCTTGCGCTCGAACGGTTCTACGCGACGACCGACATCGACGCGGTTCACGAGCGGGTCAAACTGGTGCGCGAATCGAGCGTGAGCGGCTACCGGGGTGCTGCGCCCGCTCCGCGCCCGTACGACGAAGTGATCGCCGGGATTGGCTCACTGCCGCCGCAGCCGGACGCCGCCACCCTGATCGCGGTCGATGGCTCGCAGATTTACCCCGATGCGCACGCGGCGGTGCTGTATTATCTGGTCAACATCGGCGTGTTCGTCTATTATGCCGGCGAAAAACGCCTGCCATATCAGGCGACCGAGCCGCAGTTATACTACACCGACGCCGCCTTGCAGGACCGCGACGGTCGGCTGATCACGAACCAGACGGTGAATGCCCGCCGTACCGTGATGGAAATGCAGTGGCTGGCGAAAGAGGCGTGGAGCCGCCGCGACGAGCCGCGCCCGCTGGTCGGCTTTCACGACGGTGGGCTGCTCAAGTTTTTCGGAGCGACCGAAATGGCGGGCGCGCCGGGCATCGAGCGCGATTACACCGACGCTCTGAAGATGCTGTACGACGCGCGGGCGATTCTGCTGGGATATCTGGATAAGCCGCGCAGCACCTACCTGATCAGCCTGCTGCACCTGCTCAGCCTCGACCCGGGGCAGGTGAACGACGCCAACCTGCGCGCCAACGGCGAACTCGAAGGGCTGACCGACGACATGCTGTTCGCGCACGTGCTGGAGCCGGGCGAGCGCTCCGCCATCATGACGCAGAATTCGCCGCAGAACCTGAAATACAAGGACGCCGACACCAATCTGGAGATCGCGTTCTTCTACCTGAACGTGTCGAACACCTCGAACCCGGCAATCGCGCGCATCGACATCCCCATGTGGGTGGCGCGCGACAAGGAGGCGGTCGCGGCGCTGCACGCGCTGATCGCGGCGCAGTGTTCGATACAAGGGCGCAAGCATTACCCGTATGCACTCACCCGCGCGGACGAACTGGCGTACGTCAGCAGTATCGAGAAAAGCCAGTTGGATGAGATGATCCGCGTTGAAATGCTCAGGCATCGCCTTGAGCCGGAAGCCTCGAACAAGCTCCAGACGAAGGGGCTTGCGCGGGGAGATCGACGGCAGCATCGTTTAGGAGCATGATCAGGCTATGACGGTAATGGAACGGCATCGGGTCGGGCGCGTCCTGCGAGCCAGCACCACCGGCTTCGACTGTGGCACGCGGGGGAGCAAAATCGACGAGCTGCACACGTTCGGCGCATTCGTCAAAGTGCCGATTTCCGACGGGGAACTGGCGTACGCGGTCGGCTTGATCTACGCGATTCGCATCGACGACGACCCGCTGGCGCGCGAGTTGGTCATGGCGAGCTACGTGGACAACAACGCCCTGCTGGATCAGCGCGAGAACCGGATGGTTCCGGTCGAAATCTGCGTGATCAACATCGGCTACATGGAAGGCGGGCAGATCATCCACAGTCTGCCGCCGCGCCCGCCGATGAGCCTGAGCGAAGTCGAACTGTGCGAGCCGGAGGAAGTCTACGCCTTCACCCGGCGCATGGATTATTTTCGGCTGGTGCTGAACGCCAAGGAAGTCCCGTCGGACGAA
>JADLHH010000100.1 GCA_020848855.1 Anaerolineae bacterium
GTGATGGAGTACGTCAACGGCAGCGACCTCGAACTGCTGATCAGCAAGACGAAGGAACTCCCGCTCGAAAAGGTGCTGGAATGGGCAATCGACCTGTGCGACGTGCTCGACTACCTGCACAACCAGAAGCCCGATCCGATCGTCTTCCGCGACATGAAGCCGTCGAACGTCATGATCGACAACCTCGGCAAAGTGCGGTTGATCGACTTCGGTATCGCCAAGACGTTCGTCAGCGGCGTGAAGCACACGATGATCGGAACCGAGGGGTATTCCGCGCCGGAACAGTACAAGGGTGATGTAACCCCACAGAGCGACATCTACAGCCTGGGCGCGACCCTGCATCACCTGCTGACGCGCAAAGACCCGCGCCTGGAGCCGCCGTTCAGCTTCCACGAGCGCCCGATCCTCGACTACAACAACAACGTTCATCCGGGCATCGTCGGCATCATCGAAAAGGCGCTCAGCTTCAAGGTCGAAGACCGCTACCAGTCGTGCTCCGAAATGAAGGAAGCGCTCGACGGGCTGCGCTACCGCCCGACGCTCACGATCACATCCCCCGCTGCCGCGGAAAGCAACGGCTCGACCGATTTTTTCGAAGTGCCGACCGAAGCCGGGGCGATGCAGCCGCGCTGGACGTTCAAAACCGAAGACGAGATTCGTTGCAGCCCGACGGCAGTCCGCGATCTGGCGTTCGTCGGCTCGTACGACAACAATGTCTGGGCGCTCAACCTGGACAACGGCGATCTGGTCTGGAAGTACGCGGCGAAGGGGGGAATCGCCTCGTCCCCGGTCGTCGACGAGCAGAACCGGCTGGTCTTTTTCGGCTCGGAAGACAACAACTTCTACGCGCTCGATTACCGCAGCGGGCGCGTAAGCTGGACGCATCAGACCAAAGACCGTGTACGCGGGACGGCGCGTGTCGAGCATGGGCACGTGTTTGTCGGCAGCGACGATGGAAAAATCTACGCACTAAGCGCAGCGAACGGGCGTATGCTGTGGGCATACGATGCGACGGCTCCGGTGCGCGGGCGTCCGTTCGTGACCAACGAACTGGTGATCGTCGGCTCCGAGACCGGCGAAGTGCTGGCGCTGAGTCTGTCCGGGGCGCGCAAGTGGAGCTACCGTACCAAGCGCGGCGTGATCTCATCGCCATATGTCGATACCAGAGAGGGAATCTGCTTCGTCGGCTCGACGGACGGCTATATGTATGCGTTCGACGTGCTCAACGGCTATAACTCGTGGCGGTTTCGCACCAACGGACCGATCATCTCATCGCCGGTCGAAGCTAACGGGCTGCTGTACTTCGCATCGGCGGATGGCGCGGTTTACGCCATCAATGCCCAGTCGTCACGCGAAAAATGGAAATTCGAGACCGAAAAACCAATAGTCGCTTCGCCGCTGGTCTACAAAGACCAGATATTCATTGGTGGAACGGATGAGTACTTTTACTGTCTGAGTGCCGACACTGGCAAAGAGCGTTGGAAGTTCAAGACCAATGGACCGATCACCTCGACAGCCAGTATCATGGGCGATGTGCTCCTCGTCGGCTCGATGGATCATATCCTGTACGCCTTGCCGCTCGTCAGTTGAGGCAAATCCGCCCACCAGGAGTCAATCATGAATTTGTTCCGCCGTCTGTTCAGCCAGGAAAAAGAAGAGGAACCCGCCTCGGCTCCTGCTCCGTCTTCCCCGCCGCCAATGAGCGACGTCCCGCCGGTCGTCAAGCCACCATCCGAAGCAACGACTGCGCCGCTGACGCCACCCACTGCCCAGTTTGGCGCGCTGTTTGGCGACGGCGCGACCCGCCCGCTCCCTGAAGATGCCCTGAGTGCCTTCCTGGGGAACGGGCATCTGGCGTTCGGTCAGGCGACGGATATCGGCATGGTGCGCGGCAATAATCAGGACGCTATCTATTCCTACTTCGTGTCCAGCCGCAGCGTCGAAGAACGCCCGGACTTCGGTCTCTTTCTGGTCGCGGACGGCATGGGCGGTCATCACGACGGCGAGAAGGCATCCTCGCTGACGGCGCGCGTGGTCGCGTCGCAGGTGTTGTCAACTATCGTGCTGCCGCATATCACCGGTGACAACGAAAACCAGGAGCCGATCACCGAAGCGCTGACCAGCGCTATCGAGAAAGCCAACTCCGAAGTCATCAAGCATGTACCGGACGGCGGTACAACGGTCACGTCCGTCATCGTGATTGGCGATCTTGCTTATATCGCTCACGTCGGCGACAGCCGCATCTATCTGCTGGCGAAAGATCATCTTGAGCAGCTCACCCGCGATCACTCGCTCGTTCAGCGCCTGATCGAACTCGACCAGCTCACGCCGGCGGAAGCCGCCGAGCACCCAAACAAAAACATGCTGTACCGGGCGCTCGGTCAGAATGAAGCGATTGAGGTCGATACTCTCACCCGCCGCCTGCCGCCCAAGTCGCGCCTGCTGCTGTGCAGCGATGGCTTGTGGAATCAGGTCGAGGAAAAAGAGATCGTCAGTATCGTCAAGCAGACTCCGAATCCGCAGGAAGCCTGCAACAAATTGATCGCACTGGCGAATAAACACGGAGGCGTCGATAATGTGAGCGTCATACTACTACAGATGCCTGGTTGAGCTGACACCACATGAATATCGACTTTGATCCGTATGTGATCCTGGGTGTATCGCCCGACGCTTCCCTTGACGAGATCAAGGAGGCACACCGGCGCGCCGTCCGGCGTCTGCATTCGGATACCAACCCGCATAAGGGCGCTGTTGCCCAGCTTCAGGATATCAATGTCGCCTATAAGCTGCTCAGCGAATCCGACCGCCGCGAATTGTACAACCAGCGCGTCAAGCGCAAAAAACCGCGCGAGTTCGACTTCTTGCTGCGGGTGACGCCAAGCAAGCGTTCGCTCACGCCGCTGCCGGAGCCTCAGGTGATCTACATGCTGGTCGAGATTATCCCTGACCCGCGCGCCCGTGAGCAGGAAGAAAAGCTTCAAAAGCAGTCCCGGCTGAACCTGACGCTGGTTCTGGATCGCAGCAATTCGATGAACGGCGTCCGCCTGGAGCGCGTCAAAGTCGCCTCGCACCAGATCATCGACCAGCTCAACGACGATGATATCTTCTCCGTGGTCAGCTTCAACGATTATCCCGAAGTCGTCATCCCGGCAACGTCCGTCCACGACAAAGCCTCGCTGAAGGCGTACATCAGCATGATGTCGGCGGGCGGCGGCACGGAGATTTACAAGGGGCTGGCGGCAGGCGTCGAGCAGAACCACCAGTATCTCGCTCCCAAGCTGGTCAACCACGTCATTCTGCTGACCGACGGCAACACTTACGGCGATCAGGAACGCTGTGTCGCACTGGCGAAGAAAGCCGCTGCTGAGGGGATCATCATCAGCGCGATGGGTCTCGGCAGCGACTGGAATGATAAGTTCCTGGACGAAGTGGCATCGGTTTCTGGCGGGTCGTGCGAGTACATCAAGTCGCCGGGGTCGGTGGTGCGTTTTCTGAATGACCACGTCCGCAGCCTGGTCAACGTTTTCGTGGAACGCCTGCAGCTATCGGTCGCCCCGGACGCCGACGTGCGGCTGGAGACGGCGTTCAAGCTCGCTCCCAATTCACAGCCGCTGGCAGTGGACGAGGCATCCATTCCGCTGGGCAACCTGCAGGTCAGCCGGCTTACGTCGGTGCTGCTTCAGTTCGAGCTTCCAGCCAATA
>JADLHH010000101.1 GCA_020848855.1 Anaerolineae bacterium
CTGGCGAGGCTGCTTTTAGCCCAGCATCAGGGCGACCGTACAAGCCGCTCTCTCCCTGAAGCAATCGGACTCCTTGAACGCCTCCTGCAAGCCGCTGAAGCAGGCGGGAGGACGAAAAGCGTGATCGAAATTCTCGTGCTGCAAGCGCTCGCGCGCCAGTTACAGGGCGATATCCCTACTGCACTTGCGCCGCTGGAACGCGCCTTAACACTGGCGGAACCGGAGGGCTATGTCCGCATGTTTATGGACGAGGGCGCACCGATGGCGGCGCTGCTGGAAGCTGCCTCGAAACACGGCATCGCCCCGAACTACATCCGCCAGCTCCTAAGCGCCTTTGGCAGCGCTGACGACAGAACGCCCATCAGCCAGAGCTTGATCGATCCCCTGAGCGACCGTGAACTGGACGTGCTTCGCCTGCTCGGCACCGATCTGGACGGTCCCGACATCGCTCGCCAACTCATGGTGTCGCTCAACACCGTGCGCACCCACACCAAAAACATCTACACCAAGCTCAACGTGAACAGCCGCCGGGCAGCCGTCCGCCGCGCTGAGGAACTCGGCTTGCTATGACCGCTTGAAACTCCCTCATTCCCCGGCAGGTTTGTCGAACCCAGCGCTGTAGCTTTTCCCCGTCCTCACAACAAATCACCACATGAATCACCACATCTGGTGACGACTGCTCACCACATTCATCTGTATCTTCTTCCTCATAACGTTACGCGCAACTGCGCGGAGATTGAGCAGAGGAGGATTATGCACGAGGCTGATATACACGCATCCACCAAGGGACACGACAAGCCCGAACAGTACGAAATTCGCATCAAGGAGCACCTGGATCGTCACTGGGCTGATCGGTTTGAAGGCATGACCATCACGCTGGAAGACAACGGCGAAACCCTGCTGGCTGGCGCGGTGGTCGATCAGGCGGCGCTGCACGGGCTGCTGAGAAAAGTGCGCGACTTGGGACTGACCCTCGTCTCGGTCATGCACGTCGAAGCTAATCAGTCAGACGCACGGGACGAAAAAGCAGACACGGATCACCCACATTCAAAAGAGGAGAGAAACACATGAACAGCAACCGGCAGACTGCCACATTGGGAACCACGCCGAGAAAACTCGCAATAGCGGCGGGCGTGCTCTACCTCATCACCCACGTCACCTCAATCGGCGCGGTCATCCTGTACGAACCTGTCCTGAAGAACGCCGATTACATCCTCGGCGCTGGAAGCGACGCCCCGGTGCTTCTGGGGGGATTGCTCGACATCCTCCTCGCGCTCACCGTTGCCGGAACCTCGTTCGCCTTGTTCCCCATCGTTAAGCGCTGGAACGAAGGTGTCGCGCTCGGCTACGTGGGGCTTCGCACGCTCGAAGCTGGCATCATTGCTGCCGGCGTCGTCTCTCTGTTTGCGGTCGTGACGCTGCGGCAGCTATCAGCCGGGACTTCCGCTGACCCAGCCACCCTTGTCACCGTTGGCGGCGCTCTGGTGGGGTTTTACAAGGGAACCTTCCTGCTCGGGCCGGGTTTTGTCTGCGGCGTGAACACAGTGCTGATGGCGTACCTGATGTACAAATCCCGCCTGGTGCCGCGCTTCATCCCCGTGCTGGGATTGGTTGGGGGACCGTTGATCTTCGCTTATAGCATTGCCAGGTTATTCGGCGTCGCTGACCTGCTCCAGTCGTTGGAAGCTGTCCTGGTCTTTCCCATCTTCGCCTGGGAAGTGACGCTCGCCCTCTATCTCATCACAAAGGGGTTCCGGTTATCTGCACCCACTTCCGAACCCGCACAAACAGCAGCAAATGAACTGCTGAGCGCCGCCTAGTTGTTACGTGGTGGGGATTGCGGGAAGACGTTCGTTCTGTTCCCAATCCCCACCTCTCACCTCACTGTCAATTTTCGACCATCTGGAACACCAGCGCGCCGAGCGCAAGGAGAATGCTCAAATGAAAGCCATTGTCGCCACCCAATACGGCACGCCCGAAGTTCTCGAACTGCGAGAAGTAGCCAGGCCCACTCCGAAAGCCAATGAAATTCTGGTCAAGGTCTATGCCACCACCGTCACCTCTGGGGATATCCGCGTACGGAGCTTCACGGTTCCGCGCTCGATGTGGCTCCTCGCCCGCCTCACGCTGGGTTTCAGAAAGCCCCGGAAAGCCATCCCCGGTATGGTGCTGGCTGGCGAAGTCGAGGCGGTAGGCAGTGCGGTCGCACGCTTCAAGCCGGGCGACGCGGTGTATGCCTACGATTTGACCCACCTGAGCGCCTATGCCGAATACGCCTGCGTGCCGGAAACCAGTGCCATAGCACTCAAGCCATCCACCCTCAGCTACGAAGAAGCCGCCTCTCTGCCGTTTGGAGCCGTGACCGCCCTGCATTTTCTGAAAAAAGGAGGTGTCCACAGCGGGCAGCGCGTCCTGATCTACGGCGCGTCGGGGAGCGTCGGGGCAGCGGCAGTTCAGGTTGCCAAACATTTTGGCGCGGAAGTCACCGCCGTATGCAGCAGCACGAACGTCAGGCTGGTGAAATCGCTGGGGGCGGATCACGTCATCGACTACACCAAAGCGGATTTCACCCAAAGCGGCAAGACCTACGACATCATCTTCGATACCGTCGGCAAGACCCCACTTTGGGACAGCCTAAAGGTGCTGGAGCAGGACGGCAGCTACCTTCAAGCTGTAAGCGGACCGGCGATCCTCATCCAGATGCAGCGGGCTGCCCGGAAAACCGGTAAGACGGTCGTCGGTGGAACTGCCAACCCAACTTCGGACGCGCTCGCGTCTGTCAACGAACTGGTTGAAGCCGGGCAGCTCAAGCCCGTGATTGATCGCTGCTATCCGCTGGAGCAGACGGTCGAGGCGCACCGCTACGTGGACACGGGGCGCAAAAAGGGGAACGTCGTCATCACCGTTCAGCCGATGAAGCACTCCTGAACCGATGCCAGGTGCTGCCATGCACGACAAAGCCTCTGACGCACGCGCCTCCTGTCAACAGGGCGCGTGCATTTTTCGCGCCTGAACGCGACTACCTGCCCGACCGCTGCTGCGCCAGCAGCGCTGCCCCGACGACGGGTGGGTAGCGACGGACGGGCGCTTCGTTCAGCCCTAACTGCGCGCAAAGGTGGCGGCGCAGCCAGTTGTCCTGTTCCAGCAGCCCGCCCGCGAAAGCGATCGGCAGGGCAGGATCGTGCAGACGGCGCTGCGCCGCCCGCGCCTGTTCGGCGAGGTGCGCCGCTGCCCGCGCGGCGATCTGGCGCGCCCCGGTATCGCCGTCCGCCGCTTCCGTCAGCACCAGTTCTGCCAGTTTCGCGACATCGGCGACGCGGGAAGCGGATTTCGTATACAGCCAGTTGATGACATCGCGGGGAACATCAAAGTCCAGCGTTTCCATGATTTGCTGGGCCAGCCGTGATGTGTTTCCCGCGCCAGAGCGCTCGTCGGCATAGTCGGTCAGGGCACGCAGCGCTTCGACGCCAATCCAGTAGCCGCTGCCTTCGTCGCCGAGCAGGTAGCCCCAGCCGCCGACCTGCACACTTTCACCACGAGCATTCACGGCGTAAACAGCGCTGCCCGTCCCCGCCAGGATGAGCAAGCCGTAACGCTGCCCATGCGCGCCCACCAGCGCGATCTCAAAATCCGAACTGAGGGCGACGAACACATCCGGCAGCACGCCGCGCACGACGGTATCCAGCCATCGGCTCGAATGAGACGCCGAAGCACCGGCAACGCCGACACCGACCGCGCTGATGTCCGCCGCGCGCACTGCAGCGCGCTCCAGAGTGTCGCACATCCCCCACCGGATGTGCTCGGCGGCGGCATCCTGCCCGATACTGCTCGGGTTCGCGGAACCGTACTCGCACTGCGCCAGCACGCGCATGGCAGCGTCGCAGATCGCAACCCGCAGGTGTGTGCCGCCGCCATCAATTCCCATGAACATCGGCTCATCCATATAGCAGAAACTCGGCACGTTGGCGGCGAAAATCGGCGGCGGCTGTATCCCAGCCGTCGGTCAGTGCATCCAGATTTGCCCCATCGTCAATCGCCCGGCGGGTGTCCTGATTGCCGATCAGCCGGTCGAAATGGTGGGTTGTGCCGTCGGACGATACCCACGCAAACGCTTCCGGCGCGATCCGTCTCAACTCGCAGACGACGCCCAGCCAGACGCGCAGCGCATCGAAAGCTGCCGGGTCGGTGATGTGCGCCTGCACCCCGCAGCAGTCGAGTCCGGCGTGCTTGCTGGCGGTCGGGGCGAAATAGTGGGGGCGAAAGCGCACGCCGTCCCAGCCCTGCCCGTTCAGGCGGGCGGCGAGCAGGTCGCCATCGATGCCCGGCGCGCCGACGATCTGGAACGGCAGCGCTGTCCCGCGCCCTTCGGAGAACGTTGTGCCTTCCACCAGACACGCGCCGGGGTAATGCCGCACCGTCAGCGGATGCGCGATAGCGGGCGAGGGCAGCACGAACGGCAGACCGGTCTGCTCCCACGTCATGGTTCGCTCCCAGCCCGCGCACGGGATCACCGTGAGTCGAGCGGGCGTCGGATTCCACGTCGCGTTGACCATGCGGACGAGTTCGCCGATGGTCATGCCGTGCTGAATCGGGATCGGGTAGCGCCCAACCAGTGAGGCGCATTCCGGCTTCAGCAGCGGACCGCGCACCACGTCGCCCAGCGGATTCGGGCGATCCAGCACGATCACCTCAACGCTGCGCGCGCCGGCAGCCTCCAGCACATGGGTCAGCGTCCACAGGAACGTATAATAGCGCACGCCGATGTCCTGAATATCGCAAACGATCGCGTCGAGACCGGCGAGCATCTCCGGCGTGGGACGCTTGTGGTCGCCGTACAGGCTGTGAACGGGCAGCCCGCTTTTTGGATCGATACCCGAAGCGACATATTCGCCGTCCGGTCGTGTGCCGTAGAGACCGTGTTCCGGCGCGAACAGCGCCACCAGTTCACGGTTGAGCGCGCGCCGCAGCACATGAACGGTTGGGGTCAGCGTGCTATCGACGGCGCTAAGATTGGTGAACAATCCCAGCCGTCTGCCGCGCAGGACGGCGAAATCCTGCTGGCGCAGCACGTCAATTCCGGCGGCGACGGGCGTCATAGCGCAGCCGGGAATGGCAGCCGTCCCGTCGGCGTGAATTCGCCTGTCAGCGCGTCGAGGATGGCATCCAGCGACGGCGCGCTGTCGCCGCAGCTTGTGAGGGCGGCGGCGGCGCGAGGGAGTATCTGCGCGTCGTAGGGCGTCCGCAGGCACAGCAGCACAGTGCGGGCAGACTGGTGGATGAGCGCCCCGGCGAGTTCCGCCTGTTCCGGGTTCCAACCGGCGTTGCGCGTCGCCAGGATCAGCATATCGCTGGCGTTCAGCGCATCGAAAACGTGGGCGACGTGCGCCGGGTCGGCGTCGCTGCTCGGCAGCGTCACGGTTCGCAGACCGGGCAGCCGCGCCGTGAAGCGCTGGACCAAGCCGGTTTGCCCGCCCGACTCGACGATCCCGCTTTCCAGATACGACGCGAACTCGACCAGCAGCGTGTGATCCGCTTGCAGCGGCGGCACTTCACCATACAGGGACACAATGCCCGCCCGCGCCGCTTCTTCGGCGCTGGCAAGATGATCGGCGGTGCGGATCGCGTTGAGATCGGGTGGATTCGTGACGGCGTAGCGGTCTTTCATCGCGGCGATGCGCGCGCCCGCCCGCTCGATGATGCTGCTGCTCAGGCGTCCGTCGATGGCAGCGCTCAACAGTGCGTCGTAGGCGGCTTCCTGCATGGCGGGCGTGTGCGAGAACAGGATCAGTTCGACGCCCGCCTGCGCGGCGAGCAGCGCGCTGTGCGCCGGGCTGTGGTGCGCGGCAATCGCTTTCATCTCCATGCAGTCGGACGTGACGACCCCCTGAAAACCGAGCGTTTCGCGCACCAGCCGCTGGATGATATGCGGCGAGAGCGTCGCCGGATACACCGTGTCGAGCGACGAGAATATTGTATGCGTGGTCATAATCGACGCGACCCCGGCGTCGATGGCGGCGCGGTATGGCAGCAGGTCGCGCCCCACCAGTTCCGCTTCCGAGATCGTCAGCATCGGCAGCGCGACGTGCGTATCGACCACCGTATTGCCCAGCCCCGGAAAGTGTTTGACGCAGGCAGCCACGCCCGCGCTCTGGAAGCCGCGCACGGCGGCAGCCGCCAGCGCGCTCACGTCGCCAGCGTCAATGCCGAACGAGCGCGTGCCCAGCGTCGGGTTGCCGAGATGATGCAGCAGGTCGACGGCGGGCGCGTACACCCAGTTGATGCCGAGCGCGCGCATTTCTTCGCCCAGCACGCGGCTCATGCGCTCGACGCGCCCCACCCGGTCTTCGACCGCCGACGCCAGCGCCAGCGCGCCGGGGCTTTCGGTGAAGCCGCCGCGCAGCCGGGCGACCGTCCCACCTTCCTGATCGATGCTGACCAGCAGCGGATATTTGGCGGCGGCGTGCAGCGCTTCGGTCAGGCGGGCAAGCTGTTCCGGCGACTCGACGTTGCGGGCGAACAGGATCACCCCGCCGGCTCGTCCGTCGCGCAGCCAGTCCAGCAGGTAATCGGGCGCTTGCAGCCCGGCAAAGCCAACGCACACCATCTGACCGATTTTGTCAGCTACGCTCTGTGGGGGCGTCAAAACCATCTCCTTCGGGTTCGTGGTCACTAATTGCGCAGAACGACGTTGAACTTGTAACGGTCGCCGCGATACGAGGACTGGACATATTCGACGGCGCTTTTCTCTTCGGTATAGGCGACCCGCGTCATCGCCAGGATCGGCTGGGCATGATTGATGCCCAGCAGCTTCGCTTCCTCGCGCGACGGCAGCCGCGCTTCCAGCGTTTGCTCGGCATAGGTGAGCGTGATCCCGTAATGATTCCGCAGCACCTTGTACAGCGACTCGCGGGAAAAGTCGAACCTGCCCAACAAGTCCGGGCAGACGACCGCCACCACAAAGGTCGTCTCCAGCGCCATCGGCTCGTTATCCGCCATGCGCACGCGCCGCAGTTCGCACAGCCGCGCGCCGGGTGGGATATCCAGAATTCGCGCGACCGCGTCGGACGCTTCCACCATGCGCGCCGAGAGCACCCTGCTGGACGCCCCGTAGCCGCGCGAGTGCATCTCGTCGGTGAAGCTCGTCAGGTGGTTAAGCTGCTGCTGGTACAATGCCGGGCTGATGAATGTCCCTTTGCCGACCTGCGCGTAGACGATTCCCGCACGCTCAAGCTGCTTGACCGCTTTGTTGGCGGTCAGCCGGCTCACGTTGAAACGCTCCGACAGGTCGCGCTCTGAAGGGATGCGCGCGCCCGGCTGGAACTCGCCGCTCTGGATGCCTGCCAGCAGGTAATCTTTGATTTGCTCGTAAAGTGGTTTGGATAATTTCGAGTCGATCATCGCAATATTCGGCTTGTGAGCACGACCCCCAATAGTATCGCCCCACCCAGAACGGCGCTGCATATACTCAGGATGAATTCGGCGGAACCGGGCGGCTGGAAAAAGATCATCACCAGCCCGCACACGCCGATGAACATCCCAATCCGAAAGAAACCCTTCAGTGCCTCATTCACGGTACTCAGTCAGCGTCCCAGACGTCTGTAATGGCGTGCAGGCTGCCATCTGTGAAAACCCCGGCGGCGCTGCCAGCGCCGGAACTTCGGCATCGCAGATGCCCGGCTGGAAAAACGGACAGCGCGGGTGAAACGCGCAGCCGGGCGGCAGTTCGGTCAGGCGCGGGATCGATTCGGAACGCAGCGCCAGCACCCGCTTGCTGCGGGTTGTTACGGGATCGGCTTCCGGCACAGCCGAGAGCAGCGCCCGCGTGTACGGGTGCGCGGGATGATCGATCACATCCGGCGTGCTGCCGATTTCGACAATCCGCCCCAGATACATCACCGCGATGCGCCCTTCCCGCGCGAAGTATTTCGCCAGCGCCAGGTCGTGGGTGATGAACACGATTGCCAAGCCGAGCTTTTCGCGCAGCCCGCGCAGCATATTCAGCAAGCCGATGCGAATGCTCACATCCACCATGCTCACCGCTTCGTCAGCGACGATCAGGCGCGGGTTGACCGTCAGCGCGCGGGCGATACTCACGCGCTGGCGCTGCCCGCCGCTCAACTGGTGCGGGTACTTGCCGACGATGTCGCCGGGCGGCGTGAGTTCGACCAGCTTGAGCAGCTCCCAGATGCGCAGCCGCAGTTCCGCCCGGTTCTTGACGAGCCTGTGCCGCACCAGCGGGAAGCTGAGGATTTGCTCGACGGTGTGCGCCGGGTTGAGCGAGGCGAACGGGTCCTGGTGGACGATCTGCATTTCGCGGCGCAGCGACGCTCTCGCCTTGCCGGTGTAGCTTTCGCGGCTCTGCCCCTCGATCAGGATTTCGCCCTGCGACGGCTCCAGCAAGCCGACCATCATCTTGCCAGTGGTGGTCTTTCCGCAGCCGCTTTCGCCGACGATGCACAGCGTCTCGTTGGGCTGCACGCTCAGGCTCACGTCCTGAATGACGGGCACGCGCTGGCGGTTCTTGACGAACCAGCGCGACACATGCCGCAGTTCGATGATCGGCGTGTCGCCGGAAGCAGAAGACGACCAGGTACGGTCGGGAGTCACGGTTGTCATCGTTCTCTCCGGGCGGTCGCCAGTACTTCGTCCGAATGGTGGCAGGCGACGGTATGCACACCGCCATTGACGGGCGCGAGCGCCGGCGGCGTCTGGCGGCATACGTCGGTCGCAAACGGGCAGCGGGGGTGAAACTTGCAGCCCGTCGGCGGCGCGATCAGGTCGGGCGGGTTGCCGGGGATGCTGTGCAGTTCCTTGTCGGTCTGGCTCAGGCGCGGTGCGGCGTCCAGCAGGCTGAAAGTATAGGCGTGCGCCGGGCGGTAGAATACGTCGTTCACCCCGCCCAGTTCGACGATCTCGCCAGCGTACATCGTGGCGATGCGGTCGGCGATTTCGGCAGCGGCTGCCAGGTCGTGGCTGATGAAGATCACGCTGAAGTGCATTTCCTCGTGCATCCGCTGGAGCACGTCGAGAATCGAGCGCTGGGTCAGGATGTCCACTGCCGTCGTCGGCTCGTCCATGATGACGATCTGCGGGCGCAGCAGCAGGCTGAGCGCCAGCAGCACGCGCTGGCGCATCCCGCCGCTCAGTTCGTGCGGAAACGACTTGAAGACGCGGCTGGCATCCAGCCGCACCTTCTCGAACAGGGTCAGCGCGTAGTCGCGGGCTTCATTCTTCGGCATGTGGTGCGCGGCTGCCGTGTCGTACACCATGTCGGAAATGCGCAGCACCGGGTTAAAGGCGTTCAGCGCGCCCTGAAACACCATCGAACATTCCGACCACAAAAACTGGCGCAGCGCCTGCGGGTTCAGTTTCAGCACGTCGACAGTCGTCTGATCGCGCCGAGTGTAGACGATGCTGCCATTTTCGACGCGCCCCGTCTTGGGCAGCAGCCGCATCAACGCCAGATTCAGCGTCGATTTGCCGCAGCCGCTTTCGCCGATGAACGCCAGCGTTTCGCCGGGGTTCAGGTCGAACGAGACCTGGTTCACGGCGCGCACCTTGCCGCGCCGGGTGGCATAGGTCACCGACAGATCGCGCACTTGCAGGACAGGTTGGGCGTTCGCGCTCATCAGACCGTCCTAGAAGCCGCTGCGCAGGCGCGGATTGAAGATTTCTTCCATGCTCCGGCTGAACAGCACCAGTGAAAGCTGGAAGAAAGCGATGGCGATGATCGGTGCGAGCAGCATGGCAGAAGCATTGGGGTTGAACAGCGCGCCCTGCTGCCGCCCCATGAAGATCATCACGCCCCAGTCGGGTTCCTTCAGCGGGACAAGCCCCAACACCACCAAGCCGACAATCGAGTACATGGCGCTGCGCAGCGAAAAGATGGCGTTCACGGCGATATAGCTGACCATGTTCGGGAACACTTCGCGCAGCACGATATGCCGCAGCCCCAGGTCGAGCGCCACCGCCGCCTGAATATATTCGCGCTCGCGCAGGCTGAACACCTGCGCGCGAACGGCGCGCATCAGGGCGGGCCAGTTGAGCAGCGCGAACAGCAGCGCCAGGAAGAACGGCTGGTCGAACGAGATCAGGCTGGCGAGCACCAGCAGCAGCGGGAACTGCGGAATCGTCAGGATCAGGTTGGACAGGGCGATCAATAGCTGGTCGACAATCCCGCCGATCAGCGCCGCCACCGCCCCCAGAATGAAGCCGATCAGCGTCGCCATCAAGCCGGCTTCAGCGGCGATCAGGATCAACGACTGCCCGCCATAAATAATGTGCGATAGCACATCGCGTCCCTGCCAGTCCAAGCCAAGCGGGAATTCCGCCGACGGACTCTGAAACAGCGAGGTCGCGCCCGGCTGACGCCTGTCCATGTGGATTTGCCCATCGTAGGGCACGAACAGCGGACCGAACACCGTCAGCACGACGAAAAACAGGATGCCGAGGAAGCCGATAAAGCCCCCTTTGTTGCGCAGGAGCGCCCGGCTCGACGACCGGATGGTATCGCCCAGCCGCGCCAGCCCGCGCAGTATCGATTCGCGCGTATTTTCCTCGAACGCGGTGATATCGCTGCCCGGCGCGACGGCGAACGGGTCTTGCCGGTTGATGTAGGTGTATGAGAAGACGACAGCGGTCGTCAACACGATCATCGGGATACCGCCCAGCACGCCGCAGGCAAAGCCGCTCAGTACGCAGGCGATGAACCCGGCGACGCCTGCCCAGGGTTTGCCCCCGCGCACGGCGAACACCAGCGGGACGATCCCGCACAGGCATCCGATGATGAACCCGGTCGGCGTCGCGGTCGTTGCGAACAGCGTGTTCATTCGCCGCGATCCCCCCCCAGCCGCACGCGCGGGTCAAGCCAGCCCAGCGCGAGGTCGGACAGAATATTCGAGAACACAACCGAGACCGTGATCACCAGGAAAAAGCCCTGCATGGTCGTGTAGTCGCGGGCGTTGATCACGCGCAGCAGGTTGCGCCCGATGCCCGGATACTGGAACAGTTCTTCCACGATCACGCTGCCGCCGACGACGAAGCCGATGCTGATCGCCAGCCGCGTGACCAGCGGCAGCAGCGCGTTGCGCCCCACGTAGGCAGTCAGGATGCGCCCTTCGGACAAGCCGCGCGCCTTTGCCACCAGCACGTGGTCGTCGCCCAGTGTCGCCACCGTGCTGCTCTTCATCGTCAGAATCCAGCCGCCGACCGATGACAGCACGTATACCGTGATCGGCAGGATCGCGAAGCGGATCACGCTGCCGATGTATTCCAGCGTAAACCCGACCGGGATGGTCGGGTCGACGCCGCCGCGCATCTCGCCGGGGCTGAACCAGCCCCACTGGATGCCGACGATAATGATCATCAGCAGCGCGATGACGTAATCGGGGATGCCGTAAATGAACGAGGCGATCACCGTGACGACGTTATCGAACAGGCTGCCGCGCCAGTACGCCATCGCCATGCCGAGCAGCACCCCTAACGTAAAACTGATCAACAGCGCCGACCCGACGCTGAACAGCGTCCAGGGCAAATAGCGCAGAATTTGCGAAATGACGGTCGTCCCCGGCGCAGTGATCGATTCGCCGAGGTCGCCGCGCAGCAGGTTCGTGAGGTAAGTCCCGTACTGCTCCAGCAGCGGCGCGCCGGGGTCGAAGTTGTAGAGCGCTGCCGCCTGGTTCAACGCTTCCTGGTAGCTCACGCCGCGCTGCAGAAGCTGCTCGATTTTGACGTCAACCGGGTTGCCGGGCATCAGCCGCACGAGGAAAAACGTGAACGAGACAACCGCGAAGATCGTCAGCAGCCCTTGAATCAGGACGCGGAACGTGTAGCTGCCCAGCACCCGCCGCACAAGCTGACGCCCGGAGCGCGCGGGGGTATCTGCGGGTGGGGTTTCCGTTGAAGAAATGGGGACGGCGCGGGTCATGCCGTAAAACCTTCTGCCGAAAGCATGGCGCTCGTTTGCGGTGAAGAATGGCTCATTTTATCAGGGGGCAAGATGCATCTTGCCCCCTTACACACTTTCTCTAAGCCTTACGTGAAGCCTTACCCGTCGCGCGGGTTATGCGCCCATCGCATTCGCACCGGGGCTGATCACGCCAGTCAGCAGGTAGTAGATGATGGCGTGGTCGCTGCCGGTTGGGTTCGCCAGCCAGCTATCTTCAGTCGGGAAGCCGGCGATCAGGTCTTCGTTCAGCGGCTCGATGCTGCGCTCGACGTTCAGCGGGATGAACGGCAGCACGTCGTTGATGATCAGGGCGATCTTGTCGGCGCGCTCGCGCTGCACCGCCGGGTCAATTCCATCGGTCGCGTGCAGGATCATCTGATCGAGGTCGACTTCTTCGCCATTCCATTCGAACTGCATCGGGAAGGCGATGCCGGGACGCTCCGGGGGCAGCGCCGTGTTGAAGCGGCGGGTGGGACCGTTGAACTGCTGCGAAGCGAACGGCGAACCCGTCCCCCAGCTCCACACCGACAGCGAGAAGTCGCCGGACTGAATGGCGGCGGAGGCTTCCTGCCAGGGCAGCGCGCGCGGCGTGATGTCGAAGCCGAAGGCGTTCAACTGCGCGATCGCGTCCTGCGCTGCGCCGGCGAAGTCGGCGAATTCAGCCGGGAATGTGTATTCGGCGCTGATCAGATTACCATCGGCATCCGCCCACTTGCCATCGGCGTTGCGGGTATAGCCTGCCTGTTCCATCAAAGCAGCGGCAGCA
>JADLHH010000102.1 GCA_020848855.1 Anaerolineae bacterium
CAACAACCGTAATCGTCGCGCAGATTGGGATGCGGTATTCGCGCTGCCCGTCGCCTTCGAGCGCGTCCTCGAAGCGATAGACTCCGTCGGGAATGGCGGCGATCACGGCTTCGGTCATCCGGCGCGAATAGTCCAGCAGCGCATCGCTGTGCGCCTCGACTTCCGCCAGCCCGTGCGCCTCGACTAGCGCCAGCAGCCGCCGCTCGCCCACGCGCTGCGCCGCTAGCTGAGCTTCCAGATCGCCGAGGCGTTCCTCCGGCGCGCGGCTGTTGGTGGTGATCAGTTTCAGCACACTGTCGCTGCGCCTGCCCGCCTCCACCAGCTTGATCGGCGGCAGGATAATCCCCTCCTGATACAGCTCGGTGCTGAGCGGAAGCGAGCCGGGCGACATGCCGCCTACGTCGGCGTGATGGGCGCGGCTGGCGACGAAGAACCGCACGTCGTCTCCCACGAACACCGGCGAGACCATCGTCACGTCCGGCAGGTGCGTGCCGCCGAAATACGGATCGTTCAGCACGATCACGTCGCCGGGGTCGAACGACTCGAACGCCCGCACCGCCGCCTCGACCGACGCGGGCATACTGCCGAGATGCACCGGGATGTGCGCCGCCTGCGCCGTCATGCGCGCCTGCGAATCGAACACGGCACAGCTAAAGTCGAGCCGCTCGCGGATATTCGGGCTGAACGCCGCTCGCTGGAGCGTGACGCCCATCTCTTCGGCGACCGATTCGAACAGGCTGCGAAACACGGCAAGGCTGATGGGGTCTACGGGCATGGGATTTCCCTCAAAAATAGTCAACCACAGAGACCGCAGAGGACACAGAGAAAACACACAAGGATTGTGGGGCGCACAGCCATGCGCCCCTACAAGAACGCCCCAAATGCTCGTTCATCACTTCTCTGTGATCCCTGTGTCCTCTGTGGTTAATCATCGTTTGCTGTCAGCACCAAATTCCGATACCCATCCACTCGCGGTGACCAGCCATCCGGCACGTAGACCGTGCTGTCGTATTGGAAGATCAGCGCCGCGCCGCCGAAGCGCGCGCCGGGCGTGAACTGCTCGCGCTGGTAGAGCGACATGCCATCCCTGCGCCCGATACCTTCGGTGAGCTTCGCTATCAGCGCGCCCGATCCATCATTCTCGGTCGTCGGCTCTGGCGCCAGATCGGGCTTATCGACCGCGCCGACCGCCTGCAAGCGCAGGTTGACCAGCTCGATCTCCCGCCCCGGCAGCGCGTGACCATAGGCGCGCTCGTGGGCGGCATGAAAGGCGGTCGCCACGTCCTCGGTGTACGGGATCGTCAGTTCATACGCCTGCCCACAATAGCGCGCGTCGAGCAGCGGCGCGAACGTCATGCGCGATTGATCGATGCCCTCGCGGGCGAGGTCGGCGCGCGCCTGCCGCATCAATTCATCCAGCAGCGCGGCAGGCGACTCGCTCACGCCGAGCAGGGAGCGGCTGTAGTCGAGCGTCACGTCGGCGACCAGCAAGCCGAGCGCGCACAACACGCCCGGATGACGCGGCACCAGCACGCGCGGGATGCTCAGCCGCGCGGCAACGTCGCAGGCGTGCAGCGGACCTGCCCCACCGAACGCCACCAGCGTGAAGCGGCGCGGGTCGTAGCCGCGCGCAATCGAGACGCGCCGCACCGCCCGGTCGATGTTGGCGTTCGCCAGCGTGATCACGCCGAGCGCCGCCTCGTCCAGCGAGAGATTCATCGCCCCGGCGAGGGTTTGCAGCGCCGAACGCGCCGCGTCCACGTCGAGCGCCATCCGCCCGCCGAGGAAGTGATCCGGGTCGAGCCGCCCCAGCACGACGTTGGCGTCGCTGACCGTCACCTGCGTCCCGCCGCGCCCGTAGGCGATAGGACCGGGGTCTGCGCCGGCGCTTTCGGGACCGACGCGCAGCGCGCCGCCGCTATCCAGCCGGGCAATCGAGCCGCCGCCCGCGCCGACCGTCTCGATGTCGAGCAGGCGCATCCGCAGCGGCAGCCCGTCGATCTCGGCGTCGCTCCGCCGGATCGGCTCGCCGGGGCACAGCGCCACGTCGGTCGACGTGCCGCCGATGTCGAGCGTGATGATCTGGTCGAAGCCCGCCAGCTTCGCCAGATGAAACGCGCCGATCACCCCGGCAGCGGGTCCGCTCAGGGCGGTGAGGATCGCTTTCTGGCGGGCGTAGCTCGCGCCGATCACGCCGCCGTCCGATTTCATGACGCGCAGCGTATCGGGGCGCGGCAGCGCATCTTCCAGATGTTTCAGGTAGCGGCTCATTACCGGGCGGACGTAGGCTTCGAGCGCGACCGTGCTGGCGCGCTCGTATTCGCGGAATTCCGGCAGCACCTCGCACGACAGCGCGACCCGCGATTCGTCGAGCAAGCCGCGCTCGATGATCCGCTCACGCACCGCCCGCTCATGCGCCGGGTTGACGTAGCTGTACAGGAAGCACACCGCAACCGAATCGATCCCGGCGCGGGCGATTGCGTCCAGCACCGCGTCGAGCGCATCCACGTCGAGCGGCGTCAACACCGCGCCGGTGTGGTCGAGGCGTTCGGGGATTTCGTAGCAGCGTTCGCGCGGGATCAGCGGCGGCGGCAGTTCGGGGTGCAGCGCATACAGCACCGGGCGGTTCTGCCGACCGATCAGCAGCAGGTCACGGAAGCCACCGGTGGTGATCAGCGCGCACTTTGCGCCCTTGCGCTCCAGAATGGCGTTGGTGGCGACGGTCGTCCCGTGCGCGATCCGCGTCAGCGCTTCCAGCCCGCCGGGGCTGACAGCGTTCAAGCCAGCGAGCATCGCCCGCGCCGGATCGTCCGGCGTGCTAAGCAGCTTGTGGACGCGCAGCTCGCCGCCCTCGCTCAGCACGAGGTCGGTGAACGTCCCGCCGATATCGACGCCGACGAACCTGCTTCCGTTCTCGGTCACGGCGCGCCTACATTCCGGTCACCAGCGCGATTGCCAGCCCGTCGTAGCCCTTGCTGCCGACCGTCTGCACCGCGGTGGCGGTCACACGCGGCTCGGCGGCGACAGCGCGCATGAACTGCCGCACGCCCCGCACGCTTTCGTCGTCGCTGTCGGCATCGACCACTTTGCCGTTGCGCACGACGTTGTCGCAGACGATCAGGCTGCCCAGATGCGTCAGCTTGAGCGCCCATTCGAAGTACACGGCGTTGTTGATCTTGTCGGCATCGATGAATACCAGGTCGAACGGGGCGTGCCCTTCGGCGGCAAGCCGCGCCAGCGAATCGGCTGCTCGCCCGACTCGGATTTCAACCACGTCGCTCAGCCCGGCTTGGGCGAGGTTCTCGCGGGCGACCTGGGCGTGCTTCGGATCGTATTCCAGCGTGATCAGCGAGCCACCGGGTGGCAGCGTCCGCGCCAGCCAGATCGTGCTGTAGCCGCCAAGCGTGCCGATCTCCAGAATCGTGCGCGCGTTGATCATCCGGGCGAGGATCGCCAGCAGTTTCCCCTGGTTCGCCGCCACGTTGATCGACGGCAAGCCCGCTTCCGCCGAACGCGCCAGCGCCGCATCCAGCGCGTCGTCGGACGACACAATCGTCTCCGAGAAATAATTATCAACCGCCGTCCAGACCTCGCGGCTCATCGTCCCTCACCTTTCGTTCGCTCTGTCCATACGGCAGGCAGCGCCGCAGGAATCGAAATGCCTGCGGCAGCGCCCGCTCAATTGGATACGTTCTGCCTTCGCTAGAAAGTATAGCGTGGCTTTTACGGCGCGCCTTCCAGCAGCCATAACGTCAGATCGTTGGCATTCCAGAAGACGATCTGATCGCCGTCCGGCGACACCGACCAATCCCCGTTGGCGACGAGAAACAACGGCTCGATCAGGCTGAGGTCTTCCCCCGTGCGCAGATCGTAGTAGCGCAGCGACTGCAAATCATTCTCCGGCTCGAAGGGAATATAGTACAGCGAATCGGCATCGCGCCAGCGCCACGCGCCGAAGAACGGCAGATGCACCGGCTGCGCGCCGGGCTGCATGTCGAGCACGTAGATGCCAGTGTTCACCGGGTCGCTCTGATTGACGAGGTAGAACATCACGCGCGAGCCACCCGGCGCGATGCTGATCCCGCGCAGGAATTCCCATGCGCCGAGCGCGTAGCGGCTGTCGTCGGCGGTGTCGTAGACCGACCAGGCGGTCGTCGCCTGCTGGCGCGCGCCCAGCAGCAAGCGCGATCCGTCGAGCCAGCGCGCATAGCCGCCGGTTTCTTCGGCGATCTGCCGGGCACTGGAACCGTCCACATTGCTGACCCAGATTTGCGTGTGCGACCGCTCCTCGCCGGGCGCACGCGGCACAGCGATTTCCCACATCAGGCGGCTGCTGTCGGCGCTGACGGCGGGCAGCGTATTGCGCGTATCGACCGTCCACTCGCTGCCGTCGGCGGCGCGGCGAATCACAATCTGCGTGCCATCGCGCCGAATCTGGAGCGAGCCATCGGGCGATGCCAGCGGCGGCGGCGCGCTCGCGGCAAGATTGACCAGATTGCCATCGTCGGTGTTCCACTCGAAGATGCCGGCGCGCTGGTTGGGCGATCCGTCGATGGCGAACAACTGGTTCGGCGCGCCCCACCACGCCCCGACGCAGCAACCGTCATACGCCAGCCGGCGCATCTGCCAGCGCTCCGGCAGCGGATTCGCGGTATTCGGCAGCAGCGGGTTCACGGGTGGCAGCCCCTGACGATAATCGGGGTACGGCGCGGCATAATCGTTGAGCGCCCTGCCCCAGAAGGTAACAGTCGGCTGGTCGTCGATGCTCATCCACTGGCGGGCATTGTCGAGGTCCTGCTCGAAAACCGGCGTGCTGAACGAGCCAATTGCCGACAGGACGTGCCAGTTGGCGTCGATATAGTTGACCGGGTTGTAGGCGGTGGTGTAGCTGAGCGCGCGCACCTCGAAATGCAGATGCGGGCGCGACACGCAGGTCGAGTCCGGGTCGCCGGACAAGGCGACGACATCTCCCTGCCGGACGGGAGCGCCCTGCTCGACCGGCGGCGTGTCGAGCAGATGCCCGAAAAGCGTGACCAGCTCCAACTGGGGATGGATGAGGATCAGGTTGTGCGGACCCGCGCCGAAGCCCATGTCGTCCACGTAGCCGACGACGCCATCGGCGGGCGCGACCAGTTCGGTGCCGCAGGGCATCGTGAAGTCGAGACCGAAGTGCAGCCGCTGCCCGGCTTCATACTGGTCTGCGCCGGACAGAAACGCGCCGACGGTGTTGCCATACGGCTGACCGAGCAGCCAGGTCGTCGGTCCCGGCGGCGAGCCAACCGGCAGAATGAACGGCTTGCTCGATTCCTGCGCCTGCCCTGCCCCGGTTGAAAGCAAAATCCCCAATACAAGTGCCACAACAATAAGACGCATGTTCGAGTTTCTCTTCTGCCTGGACGCCCCTATCTTACCCGTAAACAGGCAAAAAAACAGAGCGTCCGCCCCACGCGCAGCCGACGCTCTGCCCGTTCAACACCCGACGTTTTATCTACCCGTTGCCACGTCCGTTCCCGCGTCCATTGCCATTGTTACCATTGCCGTTCCCGCGTCCGTTCCCGTTATTGCCGTTGTTACCATGCTCGGACTCCGATTCAGCCTCCGCATCGTCATCCCACCGGCTGTTGCCGTGGCGGATCACTCGTCCCGGCGCGAGTTCCGACGGATGCACGCCCGTCTGGTGCATGATTTGTCCCCAGCCAAGTCCCGAGCTTTTCATGTCAAAATACGTTTCCGGCGAATAACTGCTCGCGTCCGCCAACAGGTATGCCCGCGCGATTTCGCCGAAGCCGAACCCGGCACAGTGCCAGCCAATGATCTCCTCGTAGCTGACCCCGAACGAGTTGGCGAGGCGCTGCGCAACCGGATGGTTCGGCTGGTCACAGACTTCGTTCGTCGGTGTTACGCTTGGCGTCCATGTCGCCTGTGGAGTCGGGCTTAGAGTTCCGGTTGGCGTCGGTGTTGCAGTCGGTGGCGTCCCTGTGTAGGTTGGCGTCATGGTCGGGGTAAGCGTGTTGTCGAACAGCTCCAGACTGGTCGCCTGAATCGTCGCGCCGTCTGGAAGCAGATAGCCGATCACGACGACGAGATCGCCATCATGCAGTAGCGCCGGCTGGATTGCCGATGCCGGAGCGATGACATAGCCGTTTACCATGATCACGCCCTGCCCCAGATCGACCGTGCCGACGACCACGACCTGCGAATTTGGAGCGAGAGTTGCCGTCTGACCGGACGACGGCAGGGCGACAACCAGCAGCAGTGCAGAAACGAACAATCCAACTGCCCATATTCGAAACATAATGCCCTCCTTGACCCGCACTTTAGCCCAGGAAATATTACTGAGTCAATAAACATCATAGAACCTCATCGCGTCTTAATCTTATCGCATCACTTGTTCGGCTTTCGTTCCCACTATCGTTCCCGTCTAATGTGACATTCCTCACCGCGAGAACCTGAGCATTGATAATCATGTGATCCATGGGATTGAGCTAAGGTTGTTAGAGGCTTCCAGTTCCCGCAAGTCGCTTCCCTGCGCCATGCCACCATCGGCAAAGTCGGACTTACCCGGCAAGCGAACCGGGAATGAAGCCATGGAGCGAATCAGGAGATCTCAACAATGAGTGAGCGAATTACGATTGACGGGAATGAGGCAGTCGCCCGTATCGCCTTCCAGACGAACGAGGTAATCGCCATCTACCCGATCACGCCGTCATCCCCAATGGGGGAATGGGCGGACGAATGGGCATCGCGCGACATCCAGAACCTGTGGGGAACCGTCCCGACAGTGATCGAGATGCAGAGCGAAGCGGGCGCAGCGGGCGCGATACACGGCTCGCTGCAAGCCGGCTCGCTGACCACGACGTTCACGGCGTCACAGGGATTGCTGCTGATGATCCCGAACATGTACAAGATCGCCGGCGAACTGACGTCGACGGTCTTTCACGTCGCGGCGCGGTCGCTGGCAGCGCAGGCGCTGTCGATCTACGGCGACCACAGCGACGTGATGGCGGCGCGCTCGACGGGCTTCGCGCTGCTGGCGTCGAACTCGGTGCAGGAAGCGCATGACTTCGCGCTGATCGCCCAGACGGCGACACTGGAATCGCGCGTGCCGTTCCTGCATTTCTTCGACGGCTTCCGCACGTCGCACGAAGTCAACAAGATGACGCTGGTGGACGATGAAGTCGTCCGCGCGCTGATTGACGAGAAACTGGTGCTGGCGCACCGCGCGCGCGCGCTCTCGCCCGATCGTCCGGTGCTGCGCGGCACGGCGCAGAACCCGGACGTATACTTCCAGGCACGCGAGACCGTCAACCCGTTCTACACCGCCTGCCCGGAAATCGTCCAGCGGGCAATGGATCGCTTCGGCGAACTGACCGGGCGGCAGTATCACCTGTTCGACTATGAAGGCGCGCCGGATGCTGAGCGCGTGATCGTCATCATGGGTTCGGGCGCGGAAGCCGCGCAGGAGCTGGTCGAAGACCTGGTGGCGAAGGGCGAGAAAGTCGGCTTGCTGAAGGTACACCTGTACCGTCCATTCGATATGCGCGGCTTCGTCGCCGCCCTGCCGGAGACGGTCAAAGCAATTGCGGTGCTCGACCGGACGAAGGAGCCGGGCAGTACGGGCGAGCCAATGTATCTCGACGTGATCACGGCGCTGCACGAAGAATGGCAAGGCGGCGCGATGCCAAAGGTCGTCGGCGGGCGCTACGGCTTGTCCTCGAAGGAATTCACGCCGGCAATGGTCAAGGCAGTGTTCGACAACCTCGCCGCGCCGCAGCCGAAGAACCACTTCACAGTCGGCATTATCGACGACGTATCGAATACCAGCCTCGACTTCGACCCCGACTACTCCAGCGAATCGCCGGATGTAGTACGCGCGGTGTTCTACGGGCTGGGTTCGGACGGCACGGTCGGCGCGAACAAGAATTCGATCAAGATTATTGGCGAGAACACCGAGAATTACGCGCAGGGCTACTTCGTCTACGACTCGAAGAAGTCCGGCTCCATGACCGTCTCGCATCTACGCTTTGGACCGAAACCCATCCGTTCGACCTACCAGATCACCAACGCCAACTTCGTCGGCTGTCACCAGTGGATTTTCCTTGAGCGCTATGACATGCTCAAGGACGCCCTGCCCGGCGGCGTGTTCCTGCTGAATTCGCCGTATGGTCCCGACGACGTGTGGGGTCACATGCCGCGCAAGGTGCAGCAGCAGCTCATCGACAAAAAGCTGCGCTTCTATGTCATCGACGCGCTGAAGGTGGCGCGCGAAAGCGGCATGGGCAGCCACATCAACACGGTGATGCAGGTTTGCTTCTTCGCCATTTCCGGCGTGCTGCCCCGCGACGAAGCGATTAAGGAAATCAAGCACTCGATCGAGAAGACCTACGGACGCAAGGGTGAAGAAGTCGTCGAAATGAACCTGCGCGCCGTCGACCGCACGCTTGAGAACATGTTCGAAGTCCAGGTTCCCGCCTCCGTGAGCGGCGAAGTTGCCATGCTGCCGCCGGTTGCGGTGCAGGCGCCCGCTTTCGTGCAGAACGTGCTTGGCAGAATGATCGCCAAGGAAGGCGACCTGCTGCCGGTGAGCGCGATGCCTATCGACGGCACGTACCCGACCGGAACGGCGCAGTGGGAGAAACGTAACCTCGCAACCGAAATCCCGGTGTGGGACTCGAACATCTGCATTCAGTGCGGCAAATGCGCGATGGTCTGCCCGCACGCCGTAATCCGCATCAAGGTTTACGACGAGGCGCTGCTGGAAGGCGCGCCGGAGACCTTCAAGGCGGTCGGCGCTCGCGATACCGAGTGGAAAGACAAGAAATACACGATCCAGGTTGCGCCGGAAGACTGCACCGGCTGCGGGCTGTGCGTCGAAGTCTGCCCGGTCAAGAACAAGATGGCGGCGAACCTCAAGGCGATCAACATGATGCCGCAGCCGCCGCTGCGCGAGCAGGAGCGCGATAACTGGAACTTCTTCCTCGGCTTGCCGGATATCGACCGCCGCGACATCAAGATCAATACCATCCGCCAGCAGCAGGTACAGCGCCCGCTGTTCGAATTCTCCGGCGCGTGCTCCGGCTGCGGCGAGACACCGTACGTCAAGCTGGTGTCGCAGTTGTTCGGCGAACGCTCGCTGATCGCCAACGCGACCGGCTGCTCGTCGATTTATGGCGGCAACCTGCCAACGACCCCCTGGGCGCACAACAACGAGGGGCGCGGTCCGGCGTGGTCGAACTCGCTGTTTGAAGACAACGCCGAATTCGGCTTGGGGATGCGCGTCGCGCTCGACAAGCAGGTCGAATTCGCGAAGGAACTGGTGCGCAGGCTGTCGGCTGAAATCGGTGGGCAGTTGGTCGATGCGCTGCTGAGCGCCGACCAGAGCGACGAAGCAGGCATCCACGACCAGCGCGAGCGCGTGGCGCTGCTCAAGGAGCGGCTCGCCAGCGTCAACAGCGACGAGGCGCGGCAGTTGCTGGCACTCGCCGATGTGCTGGTCAAGAAGGATGTGTGGATTATCGGCGGCGACGGCTGGGCGTATGACATCGGCTACGGCGGTCTGGATCACGTGATTGCCA